>CAYZUW010000256.1:0-6288 GCA_964481325.1 uncultured Saprospiraceae bacterium | reverse complement strand
GCCTTAGTTACTATGCACGGTACCATTTTGGTTTTCTTTGTACTTACTGCAGGACTGAGTGGAACTTTTAGTAATTTATTAATCCCATTGCAGATTGGTGCGAGGGATATGGCATCTCCCATGTTGAACATGTTTTCATATTGGTTCTTCTTTTTAGCTGGATTAGTAATGTTCTTGTCTTTATTTCTAAGTACTGGACCTTTTTCAGGGGGCTGGACCGCGTATCCGCCGCTGAGTGCCTTGCCGCAAGCCTCCGATGGTTCTGCAGCTGGAATGACGATGTGGGTAGTCAGTTTAGTACTCTTTGTTGTTTCTGTACTACTTGGAGGTATTAACTATATCACTACAGTGTTGAACTTGAGAACAAAAGGGATGAACATGTGGAGACTTCCACTAACTATCTGGGCATTCTTTGTTACAGCAATCTTGGGACTTTTATCATTCCCAGTTTTAGTTTCTGGTTTGTTATTGACGATGTGTGATAGAGGATTAGGAACTAGTTTTTATTTAAGTGAAATTTTCATAGGTGGACAAGCTTTAGATCATGTAGGGGGTAGCCCAGTGCTATACCAGCACCTATTTTGGTTCTTGGGTCACCCTGAGGTTTATATTATTATACTTCCTGCGATGGGCTTAGTGTCAGAGGTATTATCTGTGCATGCTAGAAAACCAATCTTTGGATACAAGGCAATGGTTTATTCTATCTTAGCGATTGGATTCCTATCGTTTATAGTATGGGCACACCATATGTTTATGTCTGGTGTAAATCCATTTATCTCTAACTTTTTCGTGATATTCACATTGATAATCGCAGTGCCATCGGCGGTGAAAGTATTTAACTGGATAACCACTCTCTATGGAGGAAACTTACGATTTACTTCGGCCATGCTATTCAGCATTGGCTTCGTATCAATGTTTATATCAGGTGGTCTTACGGGTATATTTTTAGGTAACTCTGCTATAGATATTCAGATGCACGACACGTACTTCGTAGTTGCTCACTTCCATATTGTGATGGGAATTGCAGCATTCTTTGGTATGTTCGCTGGAATCTATAATTGGTTCCCAAAGATGTACGGTAGATTCATGAATGAAACCCTTGGAAAAGTTCACTTCTGGGGTACACTTATTGGATCCTACGCAATCTTTTGGCCACTGCACTACTTAGGAATGGCTGGAGTACCAAGAAGATATTATAGATTCGATAGTTTCGATACATTCTCTCACTTCGAATTGTTAAATAAATTTGTAACAATTGCTGCCATAGTAGTTTTTGCTTTGCAAATCTTATTCGTGATCAACTTCTTCTATAGCATATTTAAAGGAAAGAAGATGACTACTCGTAATCCATGGGGTTCTAATACCTTAGAGTGGACAACACCAATCGAAGCAGGACACGGAAACTGGCCAGGGAAAATTCCTTCAGTTCACAGATGGGCTTATGATTATGGTAAAGATGGAAAAGAATTTATACAACAAATAAAACCCTTGGAAGAAGGGGAGACAGAAATACATTAGTCCTTTTTTTATTTAATTAATGAAGAACTCGAATACACATTTTAATTCAATTAACTCCCTTAGCTTTTCGCAAAGAATGGCTGATATAAGTGCCCTATTTAAATTTAGGCTCACTATGTTGGTTGTATTTAGTAGTGTAATGGCTTACTTTATTGGAGCAGAAAGTTTTAATCCAATTGCAGTTATACTTCTTGTTTTGGGAGGGAGTTTCGTAACTTTTGCTGCGAATGCTTTAAATCAAGTCTTGGAAAAAGACTATGATAAGTTGATGAAGCGTACAGAAAATCGTCCCATACCACAAGGTCGTATGACTTCTTCTACAGCAGTTATGCTTGCTGGATTTTTATCCTTGATTGGAATTGGTTTACTCTGTTTAGCAAATGTATGGGCAGGACTTTTAGGAACAGCTTCGCTGATACTATACGCATTTATTTATACTCCGTTTAAGCGCATATCTTCGATATCTGTGTTGATAGGCGCGATACCAGGTGCATTACCTATGAGTATCGGTTGTATAGTTGCAGAAGGCACGATTACCCCTTTGGCGATTGCTTTGTTTGCGATTCAGTTTTTCTGGCAGTTCCCACATTTTTGGGCGATTGCTTTCTTATCACATGAAGACTATTCCAAGGCGGGATATAAAATGATGCCTTCCAAAAGTGGTTTGCCAGACGCGGAGATTGGATTTCAATCTTTTATTTATTCTTTGTTTTTGTATCCTGTATATGGTGCATTGTTTGCATTAGGATATCAAAGCTTATTAGGAACAATATTAATGACGGTATTATCCATCGCATATTCATTTTATGCATGGCAATTATATAAGAAAGTAGATGTGACGTCTGCGAAAAAACTGATGTTTAGTTCTTTTGCTTATTTACCGATTGCTTTATTCATTCTGTTCATTTTTAAACTAACTTAAAATGGATTTGGCGATTAAAGAACAGAGATCAAGAAATAAGATACACCCTAAGAAATTTGCGCTGTATGCATCATGTGCATCTATTGTGATGCTTTTTGCTTCTTTGTCTAGTGGTTTTATTGTAAGACAGGCACAAGGTAATTGGGTGGAGTTTAACATACCTAGTATGTTTTACTGGAGTACAGCATGTATTATAGGCAGTAGCTTGACCATTTATTTGAGCTATTCATTTTTTAAAAAAAATGCCACAAGTCTTTATAGGCTATTTTTGGTGGCGACCTTATTTCTAGCCGTTGGTTTTTGTGTAAGCCAGTATTATGGTTGGATAGAAATAAAAGAAATTATAGGCCTACCTCTAGGAGCGAATCCATCGGCAGACTTTGTCTATGTTTTGACCATGTTGCACGTAGCGCATGTTTTTGGAGGTATGATTGTATTGCTTACAGCATTGTTTCACGCTTTCTTTTTAGAGCATAGAGTAACTGAAACACGTTTATTAAGATTTGAGTTATCAATGATATATTGGCACTTTGTAGATTTTGTTTGGATCTATTTGCTTCTATTTTTTATTTATAACCAATCATAAAATAATTTAATTAACACACTTTACTAATAATGGCAACAGATACATCCGCAGTAGCACACGCACAAGATGCCCATAGTGATGAGAGTAATTGGGAAGGAGGAGTAGCACCATTTAAAGTCAGTTATGGAAAACTGATGATGTGGTACTTTCTACTTTCAGATGCATTCACCTTTGCAGGGTTCTTGATAGCATACGGTACTATTCGTTTTAGTAGTCCTTCATGGCCAGTTCCAGATTTTGTTTTTAGAACTGCCCCTTTTGATAATCTAGGTATGGGACATGAAACGCCACTACCATTGATATTCGTTACCTTCATGTCATTCTTGTTGATTATAAGCTCTGTGACTATGGTTAGAGCGGTACAAGAAGGACATCGTGAAAATAAAAACGGTGTTGTATTTTGGATGTTCTTGACAGTAATTGGTGGTGCTGGTTTCTTGGGCTGCCAAGCATGGGAGTGGACAAACCTAATCGGTACGGAGCATATGACTGTAACGGTTAATCCATTTGGTACCCATGTAGAATCGGGTGTGTACTTAGAAGGCGATGGTCACGGTATAAATAAAGGAGATACTTTTGATGTGGGTGATTCATATCTTATTCACAAAGGTGATAAAGGGTATCATCAATTAGCATATGAAACGACTACAGGAGCCACAAAACAACAGGCTTTTGGTCCCAAAGGCTTTGGTGCCTTATTCTTCTTTATTACAGGTTTTCACGGATTTCACGTATTCTCGGGAGTTTTATTCTTGTTGATTATAATGCTCAACGCTGCCAGTGGATTATATGTTGAGCGAAAGAATGGATACGAAATGGTAGAGAAGATAGGATTATATTGGCACTTTGTCGATTTGGTTTGGGTATTTGTATTCTTAGTATTTTATTTATTGTAAAAAAATTAAAACTCAGTACAGATGGGTCATCATAATTATGAAGATGCAATTAAAGGAGTATATAAAGGACTTTTCTTACTTGCAGCAGTTACACTTGTAGAAGTATTTTTCTCTTTGGCAGGTAAAGGATATATACCAGGTTTAACTTTCTTGGAAGAAGCACATTGGGCTGTGTTTGTTGTTGGCTTTGCGCTTATCGCATTGTCATTATACAAAGCTTATTTTATCGTTTATGAGTTCATGCATATGGGCTCCGAGGTTAAAGGTCTAAGAATGACTGTGTTGTTGCCTACTTTATTATTGGTATGGGCAGTAGTTGCTTTCTTCTACGAAGGAAGTGCATGGAAGAACAATCGAGAGGTTATTCAAGAACGTAATGAGATACAAGTAAAACAAATTCCCCAAACAGGGAGCCTGATAAAAGAACTACCAACAAATGACATTTAATATCAAAAGCGAAGTTTTATACTTCGCTTTTTTTTGGTCAACATTAAATCGATATTCTTTGTTTTATAATCGTTTGGCATCCAAATGCTTATTATAAATTGATTTTTAATTTTCCAAAATTGGGCGAACCATTATTTTATTGATATGGGAGAAATTAACACGAAAAATATATTCAAAATTCTGGCCCTAGGATTCATTATCGTAGCCTGCCCAGCGGCTAGTTGGATATATCTTCAAAAGGGATTAAACTACCAAAAGGAGGCAAGAAAAGAAATTGTCGTAAAGGAATATATTGATGTTGCTAAACTCATTCCAGAGCATATCACGCAAGATTCAAGCTTATTGGATAATAGACTTCGTCTTGTTTTGTTTGATCAAAACGATGGATCTAATGCAGATAGAGATTTACTAAAGCAAAAATTGATAGAACAATTTCAGAATTCAAAAGGCGTATTTATCCTTGAGTTTGTAAAATCCAGAGAGGGGAGTGTATTGGCTAATGAAGTCTTAAGTGAGATGCATTTAAGAAAAGAGTTGAGCAAAGTGAATTATGAACAAATGATTCGAAATCAGATTGGGCAACCTGTTTTCAAAGACATGGATGGGAAGTTAATTTTAGATAGATTGGTCAAAGACGAACCGCTTCAAGAAAAGAGTGAATCCTTCGCCATCCTAATCGACCATGAAAATGGACTTCGAAATTTTTACGATACCACTGATCCAGAACGAGTCAAAAAAATGGTAGAACATATGGCCATCTTGATTCCAAGAGTTGATATTGAAAAGGCGGAAATGATCAGAGAAAGAGAAATGTAATGAGCGAATATCCAAAACTAAATCTTCCACTAGCTAAGAAGCTAAATTTTGCTGCATATATATTTTCTGCAGTTGTGCTCATTTTAGTAGGTGGAATGCATAAAGTACATATAGATCATGGAATTGATTTTACTTTCCTTCCTGGTGTGTATTCTTTTTTTAACGCATTAACAGCCTTTGTGCTTATTTATGCTTTAGTTCAGATCAAACGGAAGAATATCAAAGCACACAAAAATGCTATTTATTTAGCAATGTTCTTTTCTGCGATGTTTTTATTGATGTACGTTGTATATCATATTAGCTATCCAGATACAAAATACTGTAAAGAAGGATTGATTTGGTATATTTATATCATAATGCTCATTTTACATATAGTAATAGCTGCGTTGATTTTACCGTTTATATTATTTACCTTTATTAGAGCTTATACAGGTCAGATAGATAAGCATGTAAGAATCGCAAAGTGGGTTTTTCCATTTTGGCTCTACGTAGCGGCAAGTGGCCCTATTCTATACCTTATGATTCGACCTTGTTATAGCTGGATGATAAATTAACAATGCGTAAATTATACAAATACATAACAATCCTTTTAGTCACTGTATCACTTTCTTTGGTGAGTGTAGAAACGCAAGCACAATGTCCAATGTGCAAAATGTCAGCGGAGCAAAACCTCAAAATGGGTGGATCTGCGGGTAAGGGCTTGAATAGAGGTATTCTCTTTATGTTTGCCATGCCTTACCTTATTGTCGGTACATTAGGCTTTGTTTGGTATCGCAATAGGCGTAAAGAAGACGAAGCCGAAATAGAATCTTAGCGGACATCCTACAATCTCTTTTTATATTTGGAAATTATCAGGTCGATTCGGTAATAGACCTCCATACGAGTTGATTGCTAAACTCACATTTGGAGACACCTTGTCAGGCATCTCCAATTAAGAATTTAACTTCTACTGCTTATCATTTAAGGCTATAACTTTGCACGTCATCCTACATTTAGGAATCTATATGGACAACTTTTAATTAAAAACCGTATTCAATGCCAGCACCAATACCAAAGGCTCTATTCTTTAGCCTAATATCCAATATAGGATCAGCAAGTAAATC
>CAYZUW010000255.1:0-6317 GCA_964481325.1 uncultured Saprospiraceae bacterium | reverse complement strand
AAACAAGTTTTCAACTTTTATTATCAATTGTAGCTTTCAGCATATAATTGGCATTAGCCAGTATTTAAATAATATCAAAATTTACTTTCAGAACTTTTTCCCATTTCGACAGAATTTTAGGTATACTCGACCAGTCAATTATCAAAAGAATAAATTTATCAGATTGGAAAAATTCTTCGAAACAAAGATGAGAAAGTAGATCAGTTTCTAAAATATAACTTTTGTTATACACTATCAGAATCGGCAAGAGTTTGCTTATAACGTAATAGTCGAATTGTTTATTCAGATGAATATTATTGCAGAGTCTATACTTGTAAGATTTACAAAGAACAGAAAGAGGCATTAGAATAGCTTATAATTGAATAAAGTAAGCACCTCTACTATTTACGCAAAAAACTCTTATCTGTCCTTATCAACAGATGCACAAAGAAATTAATAAAGACAAACAATTGAATTAAAACCCAAAAGAATATAAGCAAGGTCAGTTGTAATTGTCTCGATTGAAAAGATTTAAAGTCGCCTGCTGGATCAATATGAACATAATACATCGCAAAACAAATCAATATGGTGAGCAAAACATCTATATAGCACAGGGCTTTTGAATAGGGATAGCTGCGTGTCCAATAATACAGTAAAGCTTTTATCAAGAGGCCAACAGATAAGGCAAGCGAAAAATGAATAGAAGCAACAACATAATAGGTGTCATGCATTTGGATATCAAAAGCTGTTGACTTTTTAGAAATGGCTAGCAAGATCATGAACGGTATTGCACCTAATAATATCCAATGAAAAATATGCGTGTCCCTTTTCTTCATTTCAAATCAACTAATTTTGCTTAACTAAAACAAGCTTTTACCATGACCCTTTGCTTGTGTGAACATCACCAAAAAGTAATTCAGCCCCATAAAAAACTGCATCAACATCCAAATCCCAATTCCTAAAGACAATAAAGCCTTTGCATTTACAGGGAGTCCATTTTCCACATAATCAAAACTCAAATAGTAAAGCAAAACACAAACCAATATGCAAGTCAATCCAATATCAAACTTACACATCTGGGGAGCTAGTGGATAATTGCGAGTCGAATAAAATAGGAATGCTTTTACTCCAAGTAATATTGAAAACAAGACTGCAATATGAAGTTTGGCTATTACAAAATACGCATCATGAAGCTGAATATCTATTTCGGACCTTCCTACAAATAACAAAACAATCCATACCAAAGGTATAATTAACAATAAAGGTAAGTGATACTTTATCTGTTCTTTTTCCATAGCACTAAGATGTAAAATTTTCTATTGTTCTAAAAGTTAAATTTACTCTTGGCGTTTTTACTTTTTTAGTGGGAGGCAGTCGATGCTTCCAATTTTCTTGGCAAGCACCCTTCATCACAAGGAGGCTTCCATTTTGCAAAATCACGGAATGCGTCTCTTTGCTTACTTTGTGCTTAAAAGCAAACTTGCGTTCCGCCCCCAAGGTCACAGAAGCAATCGCGCCATGTTTCTTCAATTCTGGTTCACCATCGCTATGCCAGCCCATGCCCTCTTCTCCCGTGTGGTACAAATTGAGCAAACAAGAGTTATAGGTCTCTCCAGATTTCTCTTCTATCAGGAATTTGATTTCTTTAAGCTCCTGCGTCCAAGGCAAGGCAATCTTCGTAGCATTAGAATAACGATACGGATATGGATGGTCCCCATACCAAGCCACTTTTCTTTTGGTCACGAAATGCTTCCCAAAAATAAAGGCCTCGTCATTTCGCCATTCGATGTCTTTCATGAATACATCATAAAATCGTTCAGCTTTATCATCAGGAATTATCGGACCGTAGTAGATGGCTTCTCCGTCGCGGGGAAGGATGTTGGTGGTTGGGTCAGAACTGAATAGGTCCATGAAGGTTTTGTTTTGACAATTTAACTTTTCTCACTCTTTGTCTGAACTAAGATTCGTAGGATTTGTAGGATGCAATGATGTCTAGGATGCATTAGCACGTAAATATAATAGACAGGTGAGTGCGGCAGCAATCCTTAAATCTTTTAATCCTAAAAATCTTAGTTCAGACAATTAAAAATCAAACCAACTTCACATCCACCCAAGCCTCAATTGAAACTGGCACTTTAACTTGAGTGTGCATATTGAAGGATGCCGGCAAATCAATTTTATTACTTTTTGATAACCCTTCCACCATTACTAACCCATCTGCCAGTACCTCATTCATAATGTAATCGCCAAAGTCAGTAACAGCGGACTCTAATCCTTCCTGTTTTTCTATTTCGATAAGAATCCTATCTGTCACATTAAATTCCTTATCCTTTCTGATGGTCTGAATTCTATTAACCAACTCTCTAGCCATACCTTCTGCTAATAAAGAATCTGTCATACTCACATCCAGTGCCACAGTCAAGTCAGCATCGTTAGCCACTAACAAGCCAGGGATGTCATCCGCTGCGATTTCAAAATCTTCAAAAGTTAATTTATGAATAGTTCCATTTACATCAAGATCATAAAATTTATTGCGCTCTATATTTACTATATCTTCCTGCGTCAATTTTCCAATAGCAGCAGCAGCTACTTTCATATCCTTACCTAATCTTTTGCCAAGGGCTTTAAAGTTTGGTTTTATCTTTTTGCTGATGACCCCAGCAGTATCTTCTAAGAATTCGATTTCTTTTACATTCGTCTCTGCCAATACTAAATTCGCTACTGCATTGACCTGTGTCTTAAACTCAGGATTCAACACCGGCAACATTATTTTCTGCAAAGGCTGTCTTACTCTATATTGCTCCTTCTTACGAAGAGATAGTACCAATGAACAGATACGCTGCGCATAATTCATCTGCTCTTCTAGCGATGCACGGATGGCAGATTCATCGGCCATAGGCATCAGCGCCAAATGCACAGACTCATGCGCTTCCCTACCCGTCACCTCATTGAGATTTCTATACAACCAATCCGCAAAGAAAGGACTGATGGGTGCCATCAACTTAGACACCGTCAACATGCATTCATATAAAGTCTGATAGGCAGCTATCTTATCATGCGTATACTCCCCTTTCCAAAATCGTTTTCTATTGAGTCGTACATACCAGTTACTCAGATGATCCTCTACAAAAGCTTGGATCTTTCTACCCGCCTTGGTCGCTTCGTAGTCTGCATAGTCTGCATCAACTTCCTTGACAAGATTGTTGAGTACAGAGAGTATCCACTGATCTATTTCCGAGCGAGAACTGATCGGCAAAGTAAATTCTCTGTAAGTAAACTTATCAATGTTAGCATACACAGAGAAAAACTTAAAAGTATTGAACAGGGTACCGAAAAACTTATTTCGCACCTCTATCACCCCCGCTTCGTCAAACTTCAAATTATCCCACGGATTGGCGTTCGTGATCATATACCAGCGATTGGTATCCGCTCCATTGGCAGCGATCGCCTCGAATGGATCTACCGCATTGCCCAGACGCTTCGACATCTTCACACCATTCTTATCAAGCACCAAACCATTAGACACTACATTTTTGTATGCCACCTTATCGAAGACCATCGTCGAGATCGCGTGCAAAGTATAAAACCAACCTCTCGTCTGATCCACACCCTCGGCAATAAAATTGGCAGGATAGTTTCTCTCAAAAACATCTTTATTTTCCATCGGATAATGCCACTGCGCATAAGGCATAGACCCCGAGTCAAACCATACATCTATCAGGTCCAGCTCGCGTGTCATCTTCTGCCCATCCTCTGACACCAAGACTACCTCGTCTATATAAGGTCGGTGAAAATCCTTAGGAACTTTTTGATTCAATCCCAACATAGCATTAGCCCTGTCAATTTCCTCCGTCAGTTCCGCTACCGTCCCGATACACTTCTCTATACTTCCATCTTCCGTACGCCAAATGGGCAAAGGAATACCCCAAAACCTAGACCGCGAAAGGTTCCAATCATTGAGATTCTCCAACCACTTCCCAAATCGCCCCTCTCCAGTAGAGGCAGGCTTCCAATTGATCGTCTTATTCAACTCAAACATACGCTCCTTCATCGAGCTCGTCTTCACAAACCAAGAATCCAAAGGGTAGTACAAAATAGGTTTATCTGTTCTCCAACAGTGCGGATAGTTGTGCTCATACTTCGCAACATTAAACGCCTTATTATCCGTCTTCAAGCGAATAGCTATATCGATGTCCACATTCTTGTAGTCCTCTTGGTCTTGATAGTTCTTCACAAATCGACCAGCAAACTCTCCAGCAGAATCTATAAATCGACCTGCCTTGTCTACCAATGTCAAGGCCCCGATACCAGCATCTCTCGCCACCGTTCTATCATCCGCACCAAAAGACGGCGCCGTATGCACGATGCCCGTTCCATCCTCCGTAGTCACGAAGTTACCTGCGATCACTCTGAAAGCATCCGTTTTCCCATCTAACTCCTCTATCTCATTCCCAAAATCCAGCAATTGCTCATACCGCACATCCACAAGCTCCGACCCTTTTATGAACGCGCTCGTATGCAAGACCTCAGGCTTATCTTTTCCTTCAAACCACTTCGCCACCAAATCATTCGCTAGCACGACACTCACAGGCTGCTCCGTATATTGATTGACCGTTTTTATTTTTACGTAGTCGATTTTCTTACCTACCGTCAAGGCAGTATTTGATGGCAACGTCCATGGCGTCGTCGTCCAAGCCAAGATATACACCTGCTCAGCATCATCCTCAAACAAAAACGCAGATTGCTCATCTCGTACTACTTTGAACTGCGCCGCGATGGTAGTATCCTTCACATTTTTATAACAACCTGGCATATTCAGCTCATGCGAGCTCAGCCCTGTTCCTGCTGCAGGCGAATACGGTTGTATTGTCAGTCCTTTATACATCAAATCTTTTGAGTACAACTGCTTGAGCAACCACCACACTGACTCTATATATTCATTCTTGTAAGTGATATAAGGATTATTAAGATCCACCCAGTAGCCCATACGACGCGTGATGTCATCCCAGATATCCTTGTATTGCATCACCGTCTCACGGCACTTTGCATTATATTCATCTACCGAGATTTTCGTACCAATATCATCCTTAGTGATACCCAACTCTTTTTCCACCGCCAATTCGATCGGCAGACCATGTGTATCCCATCCTCCTTTTCGCTCTACTCGCTTTCCTTTCATAGTATGATATCGACAATACAGATCTTTGATTGTACGCGCCATCACATGATGTATCCCAGGCTTTCCATTTGCAGAAGGTGGCCCTTCATAAAACACAAAGCTATCCTCCTTAGGACGCTGCTCGATACTCTTCTCAAAAATCCCATTCTCCTCCCAATACTTTCTCACCTCTTCATCAATCTCCGGAAGATTCAAACTTTTATATTCCTTATACATACGCGAATTTTCTATTAATTATCTAGGCCGCAAATATAGGCAAAATTGGGAATAGCTGCTTAGTAGCTGTTAGGTATTAGATTCTAAAAATACGCACTACTTATCGGCTATTGCTATTTGGATTGATTGAGGCTAGTACTTAGATGCTGATAGCGAGCGCAAAAATGTTAGAAATTACTCCTAGATTTCTGTTCTTATTTATTCCCAGTTAGATCTTGATACCTAAAAGCTGTTTTATGGGCCATGCCGACTGAAAAGCGTCGGCACCGCGCTATGCAGGGGTCCGCTGTCCTTCCGTACTCATCCGCCGAAAAGGCGTAATCGCACCTGACGATATCTCGTCAGCCCTTACTATCGCTTGTCCGGCCAGACTGATAGGCCATTTTTAGCAATTTCAGACTTCTATTCAAATATTTAATTTCGAACTGCATTCATTTCTAGGCTACTTCATACTCCTTTCACTCTTAATCCAAGTTTGCCATCGCTAGCCCTATCTAAGACACTGAATTCAAATAATTACTTTTCCTTTTTCTATCTTTGAGATATAAGTTCCAAAATGAATACAAAGAAAAGTCCAGCTTTTATATCTATTATAGTTATTATGCTCATAATGATATTTTCCTCTTCAAATCTCAACTGGGGAAAAATAGTTGGAAAAATATATTGGAGACTGACGCAAAAGGCTATTACGCATATTTACCCGCCACATTCATATATCAAGACTTCAACTTTAATTTTTTCGACACCATTGAAGGAGATAAATATAATCACCACAATTTATACTCCGATTACCGTGCAGATTATAATGGCAAAAAGATCAACAAATACTATTGTGGTACCGCAGTAGCAGCTGTTCCATTTTTTATCGCCGCTCATCTTAGTAGCTATGCGCTCAATTTTGACATGGATGGTTATTCCAAATTATATCTGATATTTATTAATA
>CAYZUW010000254.1:0-6327 GCA_964481325.1 uncultured Saprospiraceae bacterium | reverse complement strand
AAGTGGGCCAAGAGCTGAGAAAGAAGTTCTCGAATCTGGTCTTCCTATGTTTTGAAAGAAATTCGATAAATACATATCTCATTTCTATATATAGAATAACTCATAATCTGTGCCAAAGTCTTGTTTTGGCACAAAAGGAAAATTAAATCTGAAAGTTTTCTTCATGATTATTGTGCCACTTTGTCACTTGATTTAGCGCGTATGGTGTCATTTTGGCAGCTTGTTTTTGTTTTCCCTGCTAATTTGTCCAGAAAAATGCGCTGGAACGGCAATTGAAGTATGAAAAGTGTTGACAAATTAATTGGCATCCAAAAAATGAATTTTATAAAGGAAGCCTTCACTTAAAAAATTATTAAAAGATGATACACACAAAAAATCGTAAAAGAGCAAGACATGCACACTGGACAAACCACTTTGACAATGCGATCTTAGATTTCATGAATGGTTCTATACCTGAAATTCTCCACAAAGGGATGGTACAAACTACACCTTTAACCAATATCATAAAAAGGGAGAATGAATTTGATATCGAGATGGCCATCCCTGGTTTATCTAAAGAACAGATTACCATCAAGATTGAGCAAGATCAATTGATTATCGCTTCAGACCACGAAAGCAAATTGGCGGAAGGCGAAACTTACTCAAAGAACGAGTTCAACTATGACAAGTTTGAACGCAAATTCAACCTCGGTGAAAACATCGACCGGGAGAACATTTCTGCCAAGTGCGAAAATGGACTTTTGAAAGTGACGCTTAAGATCAAAGAGAAAGAAGACACGACCATCAAGGTAGAAATTCAGTAGTGACCTATCTGCATTGATCGTGCAAAAGAAGTTTGTTTGATTAGTATTATTGGGTAGTTCCTCGGAGCTACCCACATTGGTAAAGCAGCATAGGGTTTTATGATTATAGAAAACTATGCTGCTGATTTGAATGATTAGTTAGGTTTATACTACACCTAAGAAAACAACATACATATGGATGCTTACTTAAGCCTTGCGGAAGAGTTTATAGAAGACTTTTATAGCGGAGACTGTGATTGGTCAAAAGTGCCAGGTCACCTATTAAAAGTACGTTCAGTCGTTGACTCTGCGCTGCACAACATGGAACAACTCGATGAGCTAAGCAGCTCAATGAATAGTCAAAAAAATAAAAAATTGCTTGTCGAAGACGCTGATCAGTATGACCACTTTCATCATCTACTGATCAACGATATTTTCTACATCGCGATGCATTGGTATATTTATGATGAGGTAACGCAGAATTAGAGGTCAATATCAAAAGGACTCTGAATTTACACTTGAGGAGAAATACTCACAATTGAGAATTTCATCGCGATTATAGCTAAAGCCACTTGCCTCAATTGGTCTTTCGAGTTGAAAATATTCCACTGCGATAGCACTAGGTTGGGAGATGGCTTCTAAAAATGCTTCCTTGCCTATCATTAACTCTTCAGGCAAACAAGGCAATTTGTAATCTAAGGTTTCTTCCCTAACTTGAAAGATATTCCAGCGTGATATATAATTATCTACATGATATCTATAGA
The DNA here is from genome assembly GCA_964481325.1 of uncultured Saprospiraceae bacterium. Lineage (GTDB taxonomy): Bacteria > Bacteroidota > Bacteroidia > Chitinophagales > Saprospiraceae > JALZVN01. The sequence goes on along the minus strand of CAYZUW010000254.1, from coordinate 4,781 downwards.
ACACTTCTGCCATTTCATATGGTTCATCGTTGCTTAATGTATATGATGTAGGGCTAATGTTTTCGAATGCTGTTTCCATTTCCATGAAGTTTATTTCATTGGGAAAATCAACTAAATCTACACGGTTGTATTTTATATCTTCATACGGACTTGACGTTCTAACATTTAAGCTTAATGTCTCAAAAGAAAGTCCAGGAGTTGTAAAAATACTAATTTCAAAGCCTTCTTGGTTTTGTTTATAATTCGTCCAATGTAACAAAGTTACTTCTCTATTATCTTCTATTTTTACAGATGCATTTACAATCCAGTTGTCCAAAGAATGGCTCAATTGGATACGGTGCTCTACTGATTCTTGAAAGTCAACTATATCTATTGCATGAAAGTAAACGGTATCTGACTGTTGCGACCAATCCTCTGGGTCGATTTTGATAGATTTGTGGCATTCACAATTTTCATCAAAAACTGTTACGAGATGACTTTGATCCGACATGAAATTTGACAAGCGTATTTTGCCATTCTCTATTTCAACATTCCTATATGGTGCCGCAATGACCTCTCCATTTAGGTTGTTAATTTCTAATGTTCTATCAGCAAATATTTCTGGTGGTTTTGCCAAAATATCACTAGCGCTATATTTAGATTTCATTTCAAAATTTGCCCCTATATTTCTATAGGTCTTTATATTGAAAAATCTATCTCTATTTAAATTTCCGTATGTAAAATCAATTATTTCTCCTTCTTCTTTTGAGAAATTTATTGTACCTATAGCTGAGCCCTGTTCAAAATACAGTATGTCTTTGTCTTGATTGGTAATCAAAGCAAAGCCAGTAAAATCTGTTGATAAATCAATGGTAACATCTGTCTGATTCAGCGATGAATCATCATCGTCACCACATGAAAAAAGTAATACTAGAAGAATTAGAAAAATGGATGGGTTAAGTAGTTTTATCATGGCTTTTGTTTTGTTTATACCCTGCACAAAATAGTATTGGGTCTTTTGACAAAACTAAGATACCACAAAATGTAAAGACACCAAATGATTTAATATTTTGTTAACCTTCTAGTTCCTTTTCCAAATCAATTCTGGGATTTCCTGATCTTCAGCAACAATACCAGCGGTCCTCAGATTATAGACCACGGAGTTGGTCATCTTATCGCTCACCCAACCATGCGTAGCCCACTCTGTGTGGTGAAACCAGCGCTCTACATCTTTCGGCTTTTGCTCGTACCGCTTACTGACCAGTTCCATACTCTTTTTTTCATTGAGCATAAATCGGTCACATGAATCATGGATTGTACGCAGCATTCTAGTCAACTCTTCTGGGTGCTCGTCGATGATTTGTTGTCGAGCCGCAACCACGAAGCAAGGCCAAGGGGTATGATATTCTCCTATCCTTCTCAGGATTCCTTTATCTACATAGGGCTTAGTCGTAAACTTTTCCCAATAGAATATATCCGTCTCTAAAGCACTTAATGATTCCAGTGCGCCATCTAGATTTTTGATGACACTAAATTGTTCTTTGATGATGCGCTTTTCTTTGCTATTGGCGTCTACGATGGCCATTAGATGAGAGCCTGAGCCAAACCTACTGATCGCATATTGTCTAGAATAAATATCTTGGTAATTGTCCAATTCATTTTTGGCCCCTGTATGCACTCCCCAGATGAGCGGCGTCTTTACGTAGATACTTACGATCTTCGATGCATTGCCTTTGATAATATCCGAGATGATACCTTCCGTCAGTAGTATACACACATCTACTTCGTTATTTCTCAGTGCCTGCGTCATCTGACCCGTCCCGCCTTTGTAGGTAGTCCACTGCATATCGATTCCCTTGGCCGCAAACTCTCCATTCTCTTTTGCAAGATGTATCGGCAAGTTGAAGTGCTCTGGCACACCTCCTATTCTGATTACTTTATTCATATTTCTTTATGCTACGCTAGTTTCAATAACCATTTTTTAGACGAATAGTTTTTGACTTTGGGGTCATCCCGATCCTTGCGTCGGGACCGGGCTCTCCGTTATATCCTGTAGACGCATGTTATGCGTCTCTACAGGATGCCACTTCGATCCCTTGCCTCTAACGCACTCCGTTTGTCTAGCTCCATCCCTGCGGGACTCCGCGATTTGCTATTCTTGTACTATTTGTCCAGTATAAACAAGCTACATTTTGCTTTTTTCGTCGGGGCAATAATTTCAAATATGATAGCTGATAAAATTCCCATTATATTAGCGGCATCTACATTATCCCTATCTAAAGATAATGCCCAGACATGGGAGTCATTTTCTTGAAAACCTATTTCCAGCAAGTTCCTTTTAAAAAAGGTATGCACCCTTCTGTTTCTAGGGAGTATATTGCCATTTACATATTCGAGTATTAATCTAGATTCTGTATACTCTATAGTAACATAATTCAAAACGCGATGATTATTGCACTCAAGACACAACATCTTAGAATTAGAATCTAGTAAACGTTCGACTTCTTCTAGCACGATATCACTATCTACCTGAAAAAAGGAATTTGCCTTTTGCAGTCTCTTCAATTCGTCAAGATGGCTATTTTGTTTCTGATTATATTGCTCGTATTGTCGGAGTAAAGAATCCTTGGTCTCTTGCCTAACATTTTCTGATTCCAATTTCTCTTCTATTCGTCTTAGAGAAGCTTGATTTAATTTAATGCCTAATTTACATGATTCTATCTCTTCGTAGTTTTTTTGGATTCTCTTTTCTATGGCTTTTATCTCCAAAGACTTTAAGCGTATAGTCTTTTGAAAGAAGTGCGCATTTTCATAATCAAAATCCGTCAAACAGTTCTCTAGTTCTGATTTCAGAATCGTCATTTCAGCTTTAAGCTGGGCCAATATTAATGTTGCATTATTCATTCCTAAGGATTCATTTATTCCAAATGCCTGAGATAGGCTTTGGGGTTATTCAAAAAACCCTTCGTGATACTATAATGGTCTATCTCTTCCAATGGGGTGAGCTGCATAGACTTTTGTGTTATTTCATACAAGTTGCTATCTGGGATAGACATTAGGATAGGAGAGTGCGTTGCGATGATAAATTGAGAATTATTGTTTTTTAAATGGTCTACAATATAATAGATAAGAGATAGTTGCTTGGCAGGAGATAAGGCAGCCTCTGGCTCATCCAGAATAAAGATGCCTCGTTTTTGAATTTTCTGATGCATGATTTTTAGATAGGCTTCTCCATGTGAATAGGAGTTCAATTCTTGACCATAGTTTTTTCTCATATGCATGAGCTGAGAATTGGCATTGTCCTTCATGTCTTGGATAATCTTTTCTGGGACATGCCCATCTAGGCTTCTCAGATGGTCATGCAGACTTGCATCTCTGCGATTCACACTGTTGAGATAATCCCCAAAATCTTCTGCCCTAAAAAAGAAGCCCACCGCTCTATCTATATTGTATTCTATTTCTAAGAAAGGCGCTAATTGTACCGCCGGCTGAAATGCCTTTTTGCTGTATCCAGATCCATCCATGTGTGGTAGCTGCAATCTAAAAGCAAGTGCTTCTAGCAAAGTAGATTTACCAGTACCATTATCTCCAATAATAAAATTTATCGGATTGCTCAAGTCTACATTTTTGGCAAACCTGATCGCAGGTATGTCAAAAGGGAATGGGTGTTGTTTTTCTGTTTTTATATGGAGCGACTTGATGTATGGCACTACTCTTTATCTATTTTAAGTTTATTCTATCGATCTTCTCTATTGCTATAATAGCTAGCTCTAAGATATATAAATATTTTTTGAGTAAGCCATTGTGGTTTTGGCTGTACAACAGTAATCTATCGCGCAGTCCCGCAGGGATGAAGCACGACAAAGCTTGTCCCGACTGGAGTGAAACGGAACGTCGGGGCGGAGAGTGTTAGAGGCAAGGGTGGTAGTGGTATCCGTTTTTTTTTGTGCGGGCGGAGACGCGATGAATCGCGTTTGTACCGCGGGCAAAAAATCGGATACAACGGACGACACGGTCACGTCCCGAGATTCCGATAGCTTCTATCGGAATCTCGGGATCGTGATGGCCCCTAATCAGGAAAATCTTTATACAAATCTAGACATATGTATTGTCGATATTCCTTCTGGATTTGATAACGTCTACTTGGTTGCGCATCAAAAATCCGAATGCTACGCCGAATACGAATCCACCGATGTGTGCCCACCATGCAGTGCCGCCTCCTGATACGGTTCCCATACTACTCTGAACACCGCTCCATACTTGCTGGCCAATCCAAAACAAGAGGAACATCAAGGCAGGAATATGTACGATTCTGAAAAAAGCAAACATTTTGACTTTTGATTTCGGATACATGACGAGGTAGGCACCCAAGACTGCGGCAATCGCTCCTGAAGCTCCGATAGACGGCACTGATCCTGCACAAGTGAGCATGTCACCTGCGCATTGTATGGGGCCACATGGCGTACAACAGTTTTCTACAACGGTTCCTGCTCCTATAAATATATGGGCTGCGCTAGCTATCAATCCACCTGCTAGATAAAAGAAGACAAATTTTAAGTTGCCTATAGTCGCCTCTATATTATCCGCAAAAACCCAAAGGAAAAGCATATTGAATATGATGTGCATGTAACCTCCATGCATGAACATGCTTGTAAAAAGAGTGAAGTAGTCTCTGCCTTCCCTAATGTTGGCTGGAATAGTGGCATACTCACAGAAAAGCATCCCGCCATCGGGTGCCATCAACTGAAGAACAAAAAATATAATGTTGATCGCTATGAAGCTATAACTGAATATCGGTTTGT
>CAYZUW010000253.1:0-6353 GCA_964481325.1 uncultured Saprospiraceae bacterium | reverse complement strand
GTTTTGTACAAAGCATATATCCTTAAAATTTAGTTGGTCTAAGTTTAGCTCAAATGACTTAAAGTTGTTGTTATTTTTTTTGTAATCTTTTTCTGTTTTGAGCTTTTCTGCTAACAATTGTATATTATTTACAAAAACGCCCGAATCTCTTCGAATCTTCACAATGCCGTTGTCTAGAGAAATTTCATTTATAGAAACCCTACCTCTAAGCAAAGATTTTAAATCTATATTGAGGTCGACATCAAGCTGATCAGAATATATCAAAGTATCATGATTATAATCTTGGACATAGAACTTAGAAAAGGACAGGTGATCTAGAAAATCCAGGTCTATTCTATCAATGCTCACCTTTGTATCAAGGCGCTCTGAAAGGTCGGTGGTAACCTTTTTGACCGCCCAGTTTTGGAAATCTTCATCTTGGACTATCAGACCAGCTAATAAGGTCAGCAAGAAAAATAATAACATTATAACCGCAAGAAAACGTAGCAAACGGCCTAAGAAAGAGGCTTTCTTAGGCTGTTCGATTTTATTTTCTTCAGAATTTATATTCATTGATTGCGCTAAATTACGGCTAAATACTATATAACAACGTATTTAATGCAATTACTGCCTAAAAAATCTAGATTAACATTAAATTAATTTTTTTATAAAAAAGTCACATTCTCTAGACTTTTAACTTAAAAATTCTTAATCCAGCTTATCTTTTTGGTGATTTTTACCGTATAATTGCAATTCCATAGGATATATCAAATTTTAGCAGTAACAGTTTATTCCCTTAAGCCACAGCAAGTTACACGGTAAAGCAGAATCCGATAGTAATAATAACGATATTATTTACTAACATTCAAGCATTTAAATAATATGAAATTACGTAATACGTACTCCATTATAATTATTCTATTCTTATGGCACAACTTATCACAGTCGCAAATCACTACTACCGCACATGATGGCATTCCGCCGTATAATGGTGGTTTTCACTATGGAGTTAATATGGGAGGATATGATTCTTCTAGTAATCTTAATGAAAACGGACAATTTGTACCATGGCTTGATCAGGAGTTAGCCGAAATCGCCACTGGAAATCCAGCCGCTGGAATTCCTGGTGCAGGTGTCACCTCTATTCGATTAGCCTATCCAGATGGTTTTGCGGTAGTAAACGGATTTAATGCAAGAGAAGAAGCTTTCAATATTTACAATCAACTAGGGCTTAGAGATCATACAGTGTTTTTGAATGGACCTGACAGTTCACATAGGGATTTTACAGAGTACTGCCCAGGCGAACCTTCTGCGATTTTTAGAAATCTACATACCCCGATTTGGGACGATGGTGCCAACGGCACCCCATATAATGATCAAAATTTTTATGCACGATATGTATATGAAGTAGTATCTACTTATGGAAAATGGGTAAGATATTGGGAAGTATGGAATGAACCAGACTTTACAGACTTTAGAGGTAGCACTGACCCTGCCTTCCCAGGAAGTTGGTGGGTAGAAGATCCAAGTCCATGTGACCTAAATGGTGCTTTCGGAATTAGAGCACCAATATCTCATTATGTACGAATGCTACGAATTACTTATGAAATAGTAAAAACGCTGTATCCAGAAAGTTATGTTGCTACGGGCGGATTAGGCTATCCTAGTTTTTTAGACGCTATTCTTAGAAATACTGATAACCCAAATAATGGAGATGTCTCAGCAGAATACCCATTGAAAGGAGGTGCCTACTTTGATGTAGTTTCATGGCATTATTATCCACACCTTGACGAAGCCTTTAAAGAATGGAACCAGTCTATTATGGATTTTGACTATTTTAGGTACTCAGACGCTGCCTATGATGAATTCATAGAACGTGATCGTCTATATGAATCTGTCCTAGAGTCAAGAGGGTATGATGGGGTCACCTATCCAAGAAAACTAAAAATCAATACCGAGACCAATTTACCTCGGGTGGAAATATTAAGTGAAAACTCTGCAGGAGGTAACCAACTTCAGGCAAACTATAATATGAAAGTCATGTTTGCTTCTCAAGTAGTTGGCCTAGACCACTTACATTTATTCCATATTGGAGAATCAAGAGACATTCAAAATGTTTATAATGTGCAACATCAATTTGAGGTGATGGGACTGTATGAGAATTTACTGACTCAAAATAAAAATACAGTTACTCATACTCCAGCGGGTATAGGACTCAAGACTATGTCTGATGTATTAGAAGGATATCGGTATGATCAAGTAAAGACTGACCAATTACAACTCCCTTCTAATGTAAGAGGAGGAGCATTCTCAAAGGTCAACGGCGAAACAACCTATATGTTATGGGCTAGGACTTTTAGAGATAGAAGCGAGGAAGCATCTGTATCCTACAGTTTTCCGTCTTCTGTCCCATGGACAAGTAATAGTTCTGCTACTTTACTCAAAAGAGAATGGAATCATTTTCAGACCAATCAAACAGCTACTATAAGTTTTAATAATGTGCAGCTAAATGGTAATCCAGTGTTTCTCACCTTAAATAGTGGTGGGACAGTTTCACAATGTGACGGTCTAACGGTTAGTGTCAACGCCCAATCCCCTACCTGCTTTGGATTTACGAATGGGACTATTGCGATTAGCGCATCTAACGGAGTCCAACCTTATACATTTTTATGGGAGGACGGATCGGGTTCCCCTTTAAGAAATAATCTAATAGAAGGAGACTATTTTGTAACTGTTACCGATGGTGCAGGATGCTCTGTATCGCGGGCCATTCAGTTAAATTCGCCTTCAGCATTGGGTGCATTTATACAAGTACAGAATGAATCAATTGCAGGATTAAACGATGGGTCTCTTTTGGTTTTTCCTTCAGGCGGCACACCTCCATATAGTTATAACTGGTCCAATGGTGTACAAACTCAAACTAATCAAGGTCTAGGAGCGGGAACATATTCATTGACTGTGTACGACTCAAAGGGCTGCCCTGTATTTAAAGATGCTATAGTAGAAGCAGATGACATAGGTTGTGGAACACTTAATTTACAATTGTTTGAAACAAATCTTTCTTGTTTTGGCTCTAACAATGGAACTATTTCTGCCAATGCGATGGGAGGTACAGGTACCATTTCTTTCCAATGGAATACAGGAGAGATTACTGGTTTTATTCAAAATCTTAACTCAGGGACATACCAAGTCACAGCAACTGATGAACTTGGATGTTCAAAAATAGAAAGTACTGTTATTACAAGTCCAGCTCAGCTGTCACTTTTTATATCCCCTACTCAGCCGTCTATTTCTGGAGGCAGTGACGGAAGAGCTTCTGCATTTGTTAGTGGGGGTATACCACCTTACACCTACATATGGAGTAATAATCAAACGACTCCCACAATCGAAAATCTGACAGCTGGAGTATATAGTGTAACCATATCAGATGTCAATGGGTGTCAATCTCAGAGCCAAACAGAAATTTTAAACCCCGAGTCCGACTGTGAAAACTTAGAAGTGAGCTTCGTTTTCGCTGACCCTAGATGTCCAGAGACCAATACTGGGTTTGTATCTGCAAATCCAATCAATGGGATTGCCCCATTCCAATTCAACTGGAGCACGGGTGCTATACAACAAACGATAGGCAATCTCCCTGCTGGTACTTATTTTGTGACGATAACTGACGCTGCACTATGCTCCGTTCAGGCTGCACAAACCTTAAGCCCTAAGGATCCAATAACAATCTCTGCTGACATTACCTCTTCTACAGGTAATAACATCAATGATGGTTCTGCCACTTTATTTGTAAATGGAGGTACTCCTCCATATCGTGCTTCATGGAGTCATGGTGTTGAAGGACTTATAGTAAACAACTTGGCGGCTGGTGCATACGACGTAACAGTATACGATTTTAATAATTGTGAAGCCTTTATACAAATAATCATTGAATCTGATGATAATAATTGTTTAAACTTTACCGACGTATTGTCCTCTTCTCAAAATATACAATGTGCGAATGAAAATGACGGAGCGATTATCTTGCTGCCGCAAGGAGGACAAGATCCATTCTCATACAACTGGTCTAATGGCGCTACTACACAAAGTATATCGAACTTATTCGCGGGTAGCTATACCGTGACTGTAACGGATGTGAACGGTTGCTTTCATATCAGAACCATTACTATTATAGAGCCCTCTCCGTTAATCGGGGCTATCAATGTAGACCTTACGGGAGACTGTGGAAATATCGCTAATCTGAATGCTCAAGGAGCTGGTGGAACACCTCCGTACAATTATGATTGGAACACGGGAACTTCAAATGCAGCGATTTTCAATTTACCTGGTGGTTTGTATAGCGTTACTATAACAGATGTTAATGGATGTACTTTTACCACTGAATTTAATTTTCTAGAAGATAATTCATTCCCAAACGTTGGTCAAGAAGTAGAAGACATTACGTGTAATGGAGACGGCGATGGTTCAATCAATGTCGAAATATTATCTGGGCAAGCTCCTTATAACTATACTTGGTCAAACGGAGCTAGTAGTCAAGATATAGGTTCTCTCTCTGCTGGTGTATATGACCTCACAGTGGTAGATGCGAATGGTTGCGACAGTGAGCATAGTTTTATCGTGTCTGAGCCTAATCCATTGGAAATTGACTTTGATATAATCCATCCAAATACTCAATATGACAATGGCTCTATCAAAGCAAACGTGTTTGGTGGTGTAGTGCCTTACACTTATTTATGGGATTTTGGAGCAAATACAGAGGTTATCAATAATGTTAATATTGGAAGTTACTCCGTGACTATCACTGATGCTAATGGATGTACCCATTCTGAAATAGTAGATTTAAATGTTACAAGCACTCAAAATATAGCTAGAGATAATGCATTCAAAGTATTTCCTAATCCTACTAGAGATTTTTTCTTTGTAGAGATTCCAACTAAGGAATCCTTACCAAAGCAAATCACAATTTTGGATATGCACGGTAAAGTAATCTCTACGAATGCTTATACACAACAAGGAAATCTACTGAGAATGGATGCTCAAAATATTGTATCTGGCACCTATCTAATAAGGATAGAGTTAGAAGATGGGTACTCTTTAGGAAAAAGAATTATATTGCTAAATAACTAGAACTTATAGCAAAGCAAAACGATAAAAGCATTTTAGTCGAGAGATTAAAATGCTTTTTCATTTTAGACCTAGGCAAAAGCTACTCTCCCGATTCCTTCATAACTTGTTCTTGTTGATTGATGCTTTCATCATGTATGGACTGTATATAGCGTAACACAAAATCAGTACTCAGTCCTACTTTCTCCGCTTTTGCGCAGACCCGATTGATTATTTTATTCCAGCGATTTGCTTGTAAAATGGTAATGTTATTTTCCTTTTTGTATTGGCCTATTTCACGAGCCACTTTCATCCTATTATTTAATAGGTCAACTAATTCATCATCGATATTATCAATTTCTTTTCGCAAGTACTCAAGATGTGTTTGTATGGGTGCGTTATCTTGATAATCATCTCTTACGATAAGGTTCCCCAACATCATACCTAAGGTTTCTGGTGTAATCTGCTGGGCTGCGTCACTCCATGCATCATCAGGAGAAATATGAGACTCTATCATGAGGCCATCATAGTCCAGGTCCAAAGCTTTTTGGGATACGTCTTTTAGGATATCTCTTCTACCACAAATATGACTAGGGTCACAGATAATAGGCACTTCGGGACATTGTCTCTTAAACTCTATCGCAATCTGCCATTGTGGTCGATTTCGATAGTACTTCTCCGCGAGATTGCTGAAACCTCTATGTATGACCGCAATGTTTTTTATGCCTGCTTTTCTGATGCGTTCTACAGAGCCCATCCACAGAGCGAGATCTGGGTTGATTGGATTTTTAACCATTACTGGAATATTTACACCTACCAAGGCATCTGCAATTTCTTGCACTGCAAATGGATTGACCGTAGTCCTAGCTCCAATCCATAAAACATCTATTCCAAATTCAAGACATAATTCCACATGTTTAGCGTTAGCTACTTCCACCGTTAGTGGGATTTCTGTTTGTATTTTTGCTTCCTTTAGCCAAGGTAAACCTTTAGCTCCAACTCCCTCAAATGAACCTGGGCTAGTACGTGGTTTCCATATCCCTGCTCTAAGAATATCCACCTTTCCCATCTTCAGCAATCGTTGAGCAGTCTCTAAGACTTGCTTCTCTGTTTCCGCGCTGCAAGGACCCGCTATGATAAGAGGTTGATCTTTTTTATGAAAAATACCTTCGTTCATAAATTTGCTTCATTTTATTTTGTAAGCAACTGTGTTTAAGAATGTCACTTGGAATATTTTCTTAAACGATATCTATTTCTAGTCTGTACAACTAGTC
>CAYZUW010000252.1:0-6383 GCA_964481325.1 uncultured Saprospiraceae bacterium | reverse complement strand
GATCTTTTTAGCTCTAGAAACTCTCTTCTTAGGAGCAGCCTTTCGTGCTGTTTTTCTGGTTGTCTTCTTAGCGGCCCTTCTTTTGGCAGGGGCGGATAATTGGAGTCTCTTTCGAGCTACTTAGCTTGCTTTTCTTCTTCTTGCCATGATTATAAGTTTACAATTTTTTGATTAAATGGATTTAAGCGCGAATCAATGTTTTTATTGGCGTTATTAAAAGTAATTTGGATAAACGCAAAATAAAGTGTGCTTGCCTAGGAGACGTTTTCAATTTGCCGATGAGTACGGTGACTATTGTAGAGGATTTGACGATGGTCGCAATGGCAGGATTTATGTTAATGTGGCTATAGAAAAACAAAATTTTATAAGCTTGTCACAAAAACTTATAAAACATCTTATCGAAATAATCTTATCTTTGTAGTACAAAAATAGATTTTATATCGTGCCTATTAATAACACATATCGGATAATTAGCCTGACAATGGCATTATTGATGTTCCTAACATCAACGGGATTATCTATTGATATGCATTTTTGTGGTGACCATTTAAAGTCATTTAATTTATTTGGTAAAGCTAAAAACTGCTATGAACTAGCAGGGGTGCAGCCGACTAAATGTGATATGCCCCAAAAGGCGCAAACAACTAATAAGGGCTGCTCTATGAGCAAAAAGAGCTGTTGCCACAATCAATCTCTCAGTTTACAAGCAGATTTAGAGGCAGATGCTGAACAGGGAGATTTTTTGATAAGTGCTCAATTACAGCATTTTGTTATCGCTTTTGTGGCTACTTTCTTGCAAGACCAGCGGATTGAACCCCGAAAAAATCATTACTCGCCTTATAAACCACCACTCATCGCTAGGGACATCCCTGTCCTTATCCAATCCTTTTTGTTATAGCATATACATTTTTTTTATGGGAAAATCTTTATTTGATACCATCACTATTGCTGATGCTATCACCTAATGCGTGTTTTCCTACCTATTTTTCAGTTGCTACCATCTGATTAATCAGTTGGTTAGCAAAAGGTTTGATAAAAGGAATGTATCATCAATGCTATGTTAAATAATTTCATTCGATTTTTTCTCGAAAATAAGCTAGTTGCTTATTTACTATTGCTACTATTTGTAGGATGGGGATTGATATCCGCACCTTTTGATTTCGGTATTAAGGAGTTACCCCGTAATCCTGTAGCAGTAGATGCTATCCCTGATATTGGTGAAAACCAGCAAATTGTTTTCACCAAATGGATGGGACGGTCTCCACAAGATGTGGAAGACCAAATTTCTTACCCCTTAACGACTGCCTTACTAGGGATTCCTGGTGTCAAAAGTGTGCGTAGTAATTCCATGTTCGGTTTTTCTAGTATCTATCTCATTTTCAATGATGATGTAGAGTTTTATTGGAGTCGTAGTAGAATTTTAGAAAAGCTAAATTCACTACCTGCCAATACTTTGCCTGATGGCGTACAACCCGCTTTAGGGCCAGATGCTACAGCATTGGGTCAGATTTATTGGTATACTTTAGAAGGGCGAGACAAGAATGGAAACGTTACAGGTGGTTGGAATCCACACGAACTCCGAACCATTCAGGATTTTTACGTGCGCTATGGTCTATCTTCGGCAGAAGGGGTAGCAGAAGTGGCCTCTATTGGCGGTTTTGTGAAAGAATATCAGGTAGATGTGGACCCTGATGCGATGAAAGTCCACAACATCACTTTAGAACAGGTGATGAAAGCCATCAAGAGTAGTAATATTGATATAGGCGCACAAACCATTGAAATTAACTTAGCCGAATACTTTGTCCGAGGCTTGGGCTATGTCAAGAAGATTGAAGACATAGAAAAGAGTGTGGTCAAAGTGAACAATAATGTGCCTATCCGTATTGGTGATATTGCTAGAGTAAATATTGCCCCAGCTACCAGAAGAGGTATTTTAGATAAATCTGGGGCAGAGGCAGTTGGTGGGGTTGTAGTGGCTCGATATGGGGCGAACCCATTAGAAGTCATTCAAAATGTAAAAGCTAAAATTGCAGAATTAGCACCGGGGCTACCTACCAAAACGTTAAGCGATGGAACAGTTTCCCAAATAAATATTGTCCCTTTTTATGACCGTACCCAATTGATTAATGAAACAATTGGTACGCTGCAAGAAGCCATTACCTTACAAATTCTGGTGACTATTATTGTAGTGATTTTAATGTTGTTAAACCTAAAATCGTCCCTACTCATTTCAGGCACCTTGCCCGTTGCCGTTTTGATGTGCTTTATTGCCATGAAGTATTTCGGCGTAGATGCCAATATTGTTGCCTTATCAGGAATCGCTATCGCTATCGGTACGATGGTGGACATGGGGATTGTACTAGCGGAAAGCATGGTCAAACGCATTAAGGAAGCTCCACCAGATGAACCCCTTTTGGAAAGCATTTACGAAGCGACCACAGAAGTAGCCTCTGCGGTAATAACGGCAGTTGCCACTACCGTTATTTCCTTCATTCCCGTATTTACGATGGAAGCTGCCGAAGGCAAATTATTTAAGCCCTTAGCTTATACCAAAACTTTTGCTTTAGTCGCCTCCATCATTGTAGCCGTCACTATCGTTCCCCCGTTGGCACATACTATATTTTCGTTTAAATCAAATCGAAAATCACTATCCTATATTACTAATCTATTAGCAATAGGAGGGGGGCTTGCTATCGCTTTCTTATATGACCCTTTTCTAGGGGCTATTTTAGCTATTGTCGGCATAGCAGGAATCTTACATCTTTTGGTACAGCAATATAGCTCTGAAAGAAATGCCAATATCCTTTCAGTATTCACCAATATTGTTTATGCCTTAATTGTAGCTTGGCTTTTAGCGACGACTTGGATGCCTTTGGGTGTTAATAAAAGTGCTCTGACCAATTTCTTTTTTATTGTTATTATAGCAGGTGGATTAATCGGCTTTTTTTATGTCATTATCTATTTATACGAAACCATTCTACGATTTTTGCTCCGTTTCAAAATTCTGTTTCTCTTGGTCGTTGGTTTTATTGTTTATCAAGGCATTTTAGTTTTTCAACAAACAGGAGAGGAATTTATGCCCTCCTTAGATGAAGGTTCTTTTCTGTTGATGCCCACTTCTATGCCGCATTCGGGCATGCAGGAAAATATCAAAAATCTACGATTATTGGATATGGCAGTTACTTCTATTCCAGAAGTAGAAACGGTCGTTGGAAAAGCAGGTAGAGTCAATAGTCCATTAGACCCTGCCCCTATGTCCATGTACGAAAATGTCATTCTATACAAATCGGAATATAAAACTGACGAGAATGGACATCGAGTTCGATTCCAATATGAAAATGGAGAATACATTCGAGATGATAAAGGCGAATTGATTCCAGATGAAAAGGGACGGTATTTTCGGCAATGGCGGGATGAAATCAAGAGTCCCGATGATATTTGGAATGAAATTGTCAAATCGACCAAAATCCCTGGGGTAACTTCTGCCCCTAAGTTACAGCCAATTGAAACTCGACTGGTTATGTTGCAAACAGGTATGCGAGCTCCAATGGGTATTAAGGTCAGAGGTTCAGATTTAGCGACTATTGAGGCATTTGGTTTAGAATTAGAACAATATCTAAAGGAAGTAGATGGAGTAAAAGATGCGGCAGTTTTTGCCGATAGAATTGTCGGTAAACCTTATCTACTATTGGATATTGACCGAGATGCGATTAGTCGCTACGGTTTGACCATTGAAAAGGTACAACGATATATACAGACAGCCGTCGGTGGTATGACCATGACGAATACCGTTGAAGGTCGGGAGCGATACGCCATCAGCATTCGCTACCCAAGGGAACTCCGCAATGACCCCGAAGTATTAAAGCGAATCTATCTACCAACCGCTACTGGACAGCAGATTCCATTGGGTGATTTGGTCACCATTCGTTACGAACAAGGGGCGCAAGCCATTAAAAGCGAAGACGGTTTTTTGATTGGCTATGTTTTGTTTGACAGAGAAAAGGAGTATTCCGAAGTGGAGGTCGTGAATAATGCCCAGAACTATTTAAAAGAACAAATTAGCAATGGTACTTTAGAAGTTCCAGCGGGTATTAATTATCGCTTTGCAGGTAATTATGAACAGCAAGTTCGAGCTAATAAGCGGTTAAGCCTTGTTGTGCCAATTGCCCTAGCGATTATCTTCCTCATTCTATACTTTCAATTCAAATCCGTTGCGATTTCTACAATGGTTTTTACGGGGGTATTTATCGCCTTCGCTGGTGGTTTTATCATGATTGGTTTATACGATACAGATTGGTTTTTGAATGTTGAACTGTTTGGCACTAATATGCGAGACCTCTTCCAAATCCGAACGATTAATCTAAGTGTCGCCGTTTGGGTCGGTTTCCTAGCCTTGTTTGGGATTGCGACCGATGATGGTGTACTAGTGGCGACCTTTTTACAAGACAGTTTTAAAAAAAATAAACCGGATTCAATTGCAGGTATTCGAGATGCCGTAGTGGAAGGTGGTTTGCGAAGAGTGCGACCTGCAATGATGACTACCGCTACCACTATACTGGCATTATTGCCTGTACTCACTTCAACTGGAAGAGGGGCAGACATTATGTTACCAATGGCTATTCCTTCTTTTGGTGGGATGACTTTGCAGATGATAACGATGTTTACCGTGCCTGTTTTATATGCACTTTGGCAAGAATGGGGATGGCGCATCAATCATCAATTTAATAAACCAAAACCTATGAAAGTAGCAACACTTATTCTATTACTCCTAACCACAGGAATAGCTACTAGTCAAGGGCAGACGCTAGACAATTTGATAGAGGAGATAACGACTAATAATCTAGAGCTAAAAATACTAGAAAAAGAATATTTAGCTGCTTTAGAAAAAGCGCCACAAGTTAGCCAATTACCAGACCCAGAAGTTGGCGTTGGTATTTTTCCCCTTCCCGTTGAAACTCGATTAGGTCCACAGCTAGTTCGAATAGGGGCTACCCAAATGCTACCGTGGAAAGGCGTTTTGGGAGGCAAAAAAGATTTGGAATTAGCGAAAGCTAAAGCATTATATGAGCGCATTGCCGTCCGTCAATTAGACCTTAATTATCAAGTCAAACAAGCTTGGTATCAATTGTACGAAATTCAACAGAGTCAAGTCATCATTCGGCGTAATTTGACGCTTTTGGAAACGTTGAATCAACTCGCATTATCTAAAGTAGAAAGTGGTAAGGCAACGGGAGCGGATGTGCTGCGAGTACAGTTAAAGGTGGAAGAATTAAAACAAGAGTTAACTATTTTAGAAACAGCCAAAGCAAAACCTTTAATAACGATTAATCAGTTATTAAATCGCTCTTTAGACAGTCCTATTACCATTGAGGATAAGTTGGATTTTGCGCAAATTCCCTACAATCTGGATACGCTTGCGGCTACGATTCAAGCCAATCATCCTATGATTCGGATGTTTGAATTACAACAAGAAGTGGCTCAAAAAGCAATAACCCTTAATCAATTGGATAACAAGCCTGATTTTGGTGTTGGCTTAGACTACATCTTAGTCAATAAAAGAGGGGATGCTGACCCATCCAGAAATGGAAGAGATATTGTTCAGCTAAGAGCCTCCATGAAAATACCCTTATTCAAACAAAAATATGCGGCTAAAGAAAGGGAGGAGCAACTAAAAATAGATGCTTTAGAAACGAAGAAGTCGGATGTTTTAAGCCGCTTTGTGGCGGTCATAGACAAGGCACAGACGGATTACGAAATGGCACGGTTGCGAGTTGATTTATACAATAAGCAAATAACCATCACGCAATCAGCCATTAATATTTTGGAAGCAGCGTATAGTGCTAAAGGGCATAACTTCGATGAACTGCTACGATTAGAAAAAGAATTGATAGATTACGATTTGAAAATTTTGAAAGCAATAGTACAAAGCCATCAGGCTAAGATTCGTATGGAGAAATTCATTCTATTTGAATAAAATAAAGGTCCACATGTTCTCTGTCTTCAACACAGGAAAGTAACTAGAGAGAATCTTTGTTAAGATAGAAACATGTTGGGCCCTCTTAACTAAATTATGAAAAAACCTAAATCATCTCGCAAACGATATAGGGTTTATTATAGCAATAATGCTCCTTCCACCAAAAAGGGAAAAAAGAAGGAAGATGAAGGTACTAAGCTCAAAGATAAGAAAGCAGAAATTATCGTTTTTATCGTCATCCTATTGATTGCTTTAATGGGAATTTTTAGGGCATATCAAGTGTCCACCGAATTCTCCAATGAAAATCAAGGGGAACAACAAATTTTAGATAATAAAAAAAATTAAGCACATGAAAAATAATATAAAATTCCTAATAATAGCCCTCATTGCCGCAGGTATTGGTTTAGGG
>CAYZUW010000251.1:0-6465 GCA_964481325.1 uncultured Saprospiraceae bacterium | reverse complement strand
CTTGATGGAGAAGGACACCGATTCAATATGATTGTTTTCGAAAATGACACAAAGTGGCAAATTTTCGAAAACGAATATGCTTTGAGTACAAGAGAAGAAATAGGTAAAGCGATTGAATGGCTCGAAGAGAGAGACATTGAAGTCAGAGGGCACACCTTGGTTTGGCCAGGAGAAACGGTGCTTCCAGATGATGTAGCGGATTCCGATGATCTTGATTATATCAAAAATCGTATCGATAATCACTTAGAATCGATTTTGAATTACCCAGGATTAAAAGGCAAAATGGTAGAATGGGATGTGCTCAATGAGATAGTATCCAATAGACATCTAGAAGGAAAATTTGTTGGCACGCCTGGATATCCAACTGGAAGAGAACTGTATAAAGAGATATTTGATAAAGCTAAGGAAGAAGAGCCCAATGCTACTTTATTTTTAAATGACTTTGTGACCCTATCAACCCAAAGTGGACCTAATACAGAACTGTATGAACGCTTGCGGGAGTTTCTTTCTGAGCTGATTGATGCTGGTGCTCCAGTGGAGGCCTTGGGCTTCCAAGGACATATTGGTGGCTTCCCTAATTCGATTTATGATGTTCAAGAAACCTTGGATAATTTTTATAACGAATACGGCCTTCCTGCGAAAGTTACAGAATTTGATCTGCCAGATGCAGTATCAGAAGAATTGGCGGCAGATTATCTCAGAGATTTTATGACGATGATATATTCTCATCCGAGTATGGAAGGTTTTCTGACCTGGAGTTTTTGGGATGGCGCTACGTATATAAATCCGGGTGCAAACTTGTTTAGACAAGATTGGTCGCGCACACCTGCAGGAGATGCATATGTGGATTTATTATTCAATGAATGGTGGACAGAAGAGGACTTACAGATTGTAAATGGCACTGCTTCAGCAGATGCCTATAAAGGCACTTATGAAATATCTTATATGTGCAATGGCGTATTGGTAGAAGAAGAAATGGAGCTGACAGAAAACACCACGCTCAACATTGTTTGTGATAATCTCACTACGAGTATTGCAGAAAATTTTGTTAAGCGAGTTTCTATATTCCCGAATCCTACTTCAGGTTTTTTAGAGGTAGACAGAAATGCAAGTAAAGCAGCTACCTTAGAAGTACACGATCTCTCAGGCAAACTAATCTTGAGTCAAGAAGTAGTTGGCCATAAGGCAGAAATAAACTTACCAACTCCAGGTATTTATATGGTGACTATAGATGGGCATAGTCAGCAGATATTGGTCCAATAAAATATCGCCAAATGAGACATTCTAGGTTTATATGCATTCCCGAAGTAGATACAAGGATCCGTATGGATACAGAAGGCTGACTTGAACTTTAATATGTCAAGTCTGCTTTTTTTTATATTTTTAGGAATCATTCATTTCGCAGAAAGTCGAACCAAACAAAAAATATGGAGCCTGTAAAATACAATAGCAATGTTCAAACAAATTCTGAGATTAGAACATTGGCAAGAAATCAATTGACTGGTAATTGGGGAGTCCCAGTAGTTACCGCTTTAGCTTATATTATACTGACCGTTATTATAGATGCCATTCCTGTCCCAGGAACAGAGTTTGAATATTCAAGTTTTTGGGGTAGTATATATGAGAGTGGAACCTTTGATGGATTTGGAGGATTCTTTGAAGAATTTTCCGAAGAATTGTCTGAAGAACTCAATGGGCAATCCACAATTAAAATTCCATTACTCACTACCTTGTTGTCTGGGGCATTGGGTATAGGCTTATGTGTTTTCCATATTACCTTTGCAAGAAAAGGGGAGGCGGAGTTACCTCTTATTTTTGATGGATTTAAACAATTTATCCAATCTATAATAGCAGGAATTTTGATGTCTATCATAGTAACTCTTGGACTTATATTTTTTATAATTCCTGGAATTATTCTCTCATTAGGGCTCAGCCAAACGTATTATATCATGGCTGATAAACCTGGGACAAAGGCAATAGACGCAATGAAGCAAAGTTGGGAGATGACCAAAGGCTATAAGGTTCAATTATTTTCAATGAGTGTAAGTTTTATCCCATGGGCATTTCTATGCATATTCACTTGCGGGATTGGTTTTCTTTGGTTAATGCCTTACATGTATGTTAGTTTTTCACATTTTTACTTGCAGTTGGTCGGCGATAACATGGAGCTAGGAATAGAAGATCACTTGATTGTTGGAGAGTGATTTTTCGAGCTGAATTATGTCCTTACCAACAAGTAATTCTTTTGTTTTTAACAACCAGTAATTAGCCTAAAGATTGCCAAATTTTGCTGTCTCTGCTAACTCATTAAACTTGTAGCTATTAGGAAAGAGCAGCCCAATAAATCTTTGTACATTTGTACATCAAAAAAGAATTACAAGACATGAAAAATATTTTATTCTTTGGGATTATCAGTACAATATTATTTGCCTGTAACCCTACTAAAAAACTAGTTACCGAGACGGTTGAGTATACGGACCTAGATACGATGGTTATCACGGCGCCAAAACCAGACGCGCTCAAGACGAAAGAAGAATTTGCACTTCCTCGATACACGCCTACAGCTAGACGTACGAATGATTTAGTGCATACCAAATTAGATTTGAAATTTGACTGGGGAATGCAGCGTGTGATTGGTATCGCAGAATTGACCTTACAGCCTTATTTTTATCCGACCGCCCAAGTGGAGTTAGACGCAAAGGGATTTGATATCAATAGCATCATGATGGGGTCACAAAAATTGGACTACGATTATGATGGGAATAAGCTGGTAATTAATCTCGGAAAAGAATACAACAAAGGACAAAAGTATACCCTCAAAATAGATTATGTAGCTAAACCAGCAGAGTCTGGGGGAGAGGGAGGATCTGCGGCAATCATGTCAGACCAAGGATTGTTTTTTATCAATCATGATGGAGCTGATCCGGACAAGCCAATGCAGATCTGGACGCAAGGAGAGACAGAATGGAACAGCCGATGGTTTCCTACTATCGACAAACCAAATGAGAGATGTACACAAGAGATGATTCTCACCGTCGATGACCGATTCAATACTTTGTCAAACGGGCTTATGACTTCATCCAATAAAAATACGGATGGTACACGTACCGATACTTATAAAATGGATCTTCCACATGCACCCTATTTATTCATGATCACAGTTGGCGAGTTTGCAGTTGTGAAAGATACCTGGAGAGGAATTCCAGTAGAGTATTATGTAGAGAAGGAGTACGAACCACATGCTCGGCAGATATTTGCACATACTTTAGAGATGCTGGATTTTTTCTCTGATAAATTAGGTGTGCAATACCCTTGGCCAAAATACAGCCAAGTAATCGTGCGAGATTTTGTGTCGGGCGCGATGGAGAATACTACTGGTGTCATCTTTGGTGAGTTTGTACAAAAGACAGACCGCGAACTCATCGACGACCACAATGATAAGATCGTAGCGCATGAAATGTTTCATCACTGGTTTGGTGACTTGGTGACCTGCGAGTCATGGGCAAACCTAACTATGAACGAGGGTTTTGCTAACTACTCGGAGTATCTCTGGATGGAACACAAATACGGAAAAGATGCGGCGCAGTATCATTGGTATGAAGAGGCGAATGGTTACTTCGGTCAAGCAGCAGGAAGCATACATCCGCTTATTTATTTTGGGTACCAAGACAAAGAAGATATGTTTGATGCACACTCCTATAATAAAGGCGGCTGTATCATCCATATGTTGCGCAACTATGTTGGGGATGAAGCATTTTGGGCAGCACTTAATTTGCACTTGACAGAAAACAAATTCAACTCCGTAGAAGCGCATGACTTGCGATTGGCATTTGAGGAAGTGACAGGGGAGGATCTGAATTGGTTTTTCAACCAGTGGTTCTTTTCTGCGGGTCACCCATTGGTAACGATAGATAAATCCTATGACACTACCGCAGGAACCTATACAGTCAAATTGGAGCAGACGCAAAATACGGACCGTGCGCCAGCGATATTTGAAATGCCGATTGACATTGATATATATCTTGGCAGCCAAAGCCCTAGAAGAGAGACCGTACGTATGACTAAGCGTTATCAAGAATTCACTTTCGATGTGGCAGAGGAACCTCGCTTGGTGAGTGTCGACCCAGACCACATCTTGCTTATGCAAGCCAAAGATGAAAAGACGGACGAAGAATTAATTTTCCAATATAGCAATGCCCGTAATTTCTTAGATAGATACGAATCTGTAGAAGCTTTGAAAGAAAGCCGTGCACGTGGTTCTGCGGATGTGTTTACCAACGCACTGAAGGATGACTTTTTTGTTATTCGTGGCTTGGCAGCTACAGAAGCTGATCTTAGTGATGCGGCTATTGTGGAGCAGCTTCAAAAAATGGCGACACAAGACGCCCATTCTCAAGTACGTGTAGCAGCCATACAGTCTTTGGCAGCCACAGGTGACAAAGCCCTTGTACCTACGTTGAAAAAGGCATTAGAAAATGACCAAGCTTATCCAGTGATTGCAGCGGCCTTAGAAGAGATGGTACTTCTCGACAAAGATCAAGCAATGGAGTTAGTAGGTAAAATGAAGGATATCGATAACGGAGATATCATCAACTCTATCGGAAATATTTATGCCAGCAATCGCAATACAGATCACTTAGATTTTTTTGAAAACAATATCAACAAGGTGGACGGATTTGACGCTTTAGATTTTCTTGGAAACTACTTGATGTTATCTCTAAATAAAGGAACGGCAGAACGTGCAAAGGCTATCAATAAACTGCATGAGATCGCTACGGATTCTGGACAGACACTATGGAGAAAACTAGCTGCTACCAAAAATCTTTCTGATCTAGGTAAGGAATTCCAAGCCCAAGCGGATCAGCTAACCGATGTAGGAGAAAAATCTCGAGCCCAGCAATTCGCAGACGAGCTTACTAACATTATTAGCCAGATAAAAAAGAACGAAACCAATTCGCAACTGCAGGATATTTATCAGCAGTTTTAATAATTGTATAACATAATAAAAAAAAGCCTTCTTCCAATTCGTTTGGAAGAAGGCTTTTTTATTTTGTGAGCGGTTGGTAAATGGTGTATCTTTATAACTTATAGGTGAGTTTGATTGTCAAACCACTAATGTATTGGATACAAGTAAGTGAGAAAAAGCATTTTCAGTAAATCCCAATCCTTCAAATTCTACTTTTGATATTACCCTATTGAATGATAATTTAGATAGTGCACAATTTAACGCTAGGATAATAGATAATTTAGGAAAAACTGTTTTGAATGAAGACAATATACAAGGTAGTATTAAGGTTGGTCAATTTTCCCCTGACGGTTCTAGATGGATACTTCACCATGAATCTTCTATCAAAACAAAATAAAGTGCGCTCATCTTACGCTCAAAGGTGCTTGGATTGACTTAGGTGTAAGGAAGTTGACTACTCCGCCGATGGTAGACCCGCAAGTTGAGCTATCTTTTTCATCATTCGTGTCTGATAGGTGATCGCGAATTGTCCAGCTTTATATCTTTTCATGCTTTTGACTTTTAGGTCCAGTAGTTCCTAAATAAAAGGTTTTTGCATTCTTTTTCTCAAAATATGAGAATTGTATTATTGCCATTCTCAATATGAAGAATGATATTTCTTGTACTATGCGAAAGATGCTCTTAATATTGCTCTAGACAATTTCATTGAGTGAAAAAGAGAAACCATGAAAAATTTATTTTTAGCAATTGCGATAGTATTTAGTTTGTTCAATTTTAGTTGCGAGCCAGAGTATTTTAGCTTGTCTGGAGACGCAAATGATCTAGACTCTGCAAATGGGGATTATGTAAGTTCTTTTGTAAATCCATACGATATCATAGCAGAAGAAAAAGCGGCCCTCCAGCGAAAATGGGGGAAAGGTAGTCATCTGTACTTTAATGCGCCGATTAAACATGAGGATAATATAATCTATCATGATAGAGACCTGATGTCAATCAACACGCGTACAGGAATGACAAATTGGGCATTAAATTTAGGATATATCCCTAATTTCGAAAATGCGGTTAAGTATAAAGATGCTATATACCTCACCACTGGTGGTAATATTATGTTTGGTGTGGATATCAATACAGGTGAAATAATTTTTGAATACAAATGGCCTGGTCATGAAAATTTGCACGATGAAATATTAATCGATGACGGAGTTATGTTTGTCTCAGTGAATGATTGTGATTATAAATACTCTTCCTTTGCCTATTGCCCATTAGAAAGTCTTCGCTCCGGCGAGTGGATTTATTTTAATAGAAAAGATGCTATTGCAAATGAGTCTGAATATACAAGCATAAGAAAAAAGGTAATATTCACTAATGAGAATAAGCATAAGATTATTATTGCTATGACTTCTGTAGGGAGCATCTACGCACCAACTACCAAAGTAGAATTGCTAGAGGCTTTTAATGTGAACAATAATGAAATTGAGTGGGCATCAGAAGACTACAAT
>CAYZUW010000250.1:3957-6476 GCA_964481325.1 uncultured Saprospiraceae bacterium | reverse complement strand
GTTAAGATGTAGTGGCTAAAGGGCAACTGCCAATTGCTAAAGGTTGAAACTGACTACCGAAGATTATAAAAAAATATTACCCACCATTCCTATGGACACAGGAGTATATCGCTTTAGAGATAAAGAGAATACAGTCTTGGACGTTGGGAAGGCTAAAAATATAAAGAAACGGATTGATTCCTATTTGGGAGAGAAGAAGCATATGCTGCACAAGACAAAAACCATGGTCAAAAATGCAGCGTCCGTAGAGTTTACCATTGTGGATTCAGAAACAGATGCGCTTCTTTTAGAGAACACGCTAATCAAGAAACTACAGCCGAAGTACAATGTCATGCTAAAGGACGGCAAATCCTACTCCTATATCGTGATCAAAAATGAACGTTTTCCTAGAGTGTTTATCACCCGTAGAGTGTTTCGAGATGGCTCTACTTATTTTGGACCCTACTCCTCCAAGACAAGGCTCAAAATTATTTTGGACTTGATAAAACAGCTTTTTCCATTGCGCACCTGCAATTACAATTTGTCCCAAGATAATATTGACTCAGGAAAGTTTAAAGTATGTCTAGAGTATCATATCAAGAATTGCCTAGGAGGTTGTGTAGGAAAAGAAGACGAAGCAAGTTACAATGCCAAAATTGCCCAGATAAAAAATATGTTGCGTGGTAACTTTGGTTCTGTAAAGTCTCATTTCAAAGAACAAATGCAATTACATGCAGAGAATTTAGAATTTGAAAAAGCACAAGATTTAAAAATAAAATTAACCGCATTCGAAGATTACCAAGGCAAGTCTACGGTGGTCAGCGCGGTGATCAAAGATGTCGATGTATTTTCTATTGGGACAGATGAGACGAGTGCCTATGTGAATTATATCAAGGTGGTAAACGGAGCGATCATCAACACCTTTACCATGGAGATGGTGATGAATTTAAATGAAGATGAAGAAGACTTGCTTTCTTTTTCTATTCCCGAGTTGCGAGAAAGATTCAACAGTAAGGCTCCAGAGATCATCTGCTCTATGGAAGTCCGCTTGGCAGATGAAGACTTGACGATTACGATTCCTCAGCGGGGAGATAAGAAGAAACTCCTAGAACTTTCCGAAAAGAATGTCTGGTACTACCTGATGCAAAAGAAAAAAGAAGCCATCAATAAAATCAAAAAGGTCACTTCTGCTGAACGCATCTTGACCACCTTGAAAAATGATTTGCAGATGGACGAACTACCTATGCACATAGAATGTTTTGATAATAGTAATATCCAAGGTACCAATCCAGTGGCCTCTTGTGTCGTATTCAAAAATGCCAAGCCGAGCAAAAAAGACTATCGAAAATTTAATATCAAGACAGTGGTTGGGCCAGATGATTTTGCTTCTATGACAGAGGTAGTTCACCGTCGCTATCGCAGACTACTAGATGAGGTAGAACCACTTCCACGACTGTTACTCGTAGATGGAGGCAAGGGTCAGCTGAGCGCTGCCATGAAAAGTATCAAACTATTAGGCATAGAAAATAAAATGGTCGTCATCGGTATCGCCAAGCGACTAGAAGAAATATTTTTCCCTGATGACCCCATCCCTATTTATATAGATAAAAAGTCAGAGTCCCTAAAACTCATGCAGCAACTGCGAAACGAAGCGCATCGTTTTGCCATCAATTTTCATAGAGACCAACGCTCTAAAAACTTCATTGATTCAGAACTGACCCAGATACCTGGTATTGGAGAAAAGACAGCTCAAAAATTACTGAGCGCATTCAAGTCTACCAAAAAAGTGAAGGAAGCTCCCTTTGCGGCCTTAGCGGCTGAGATCGGAAATGCCGCCGCCTTGAAAGTGATGAAGCATTTCGCTGAGGACTAAATACTGTTCAGCAAGGATTCATTTACTCGTACCACACTCGCTTGATCTTATTCACATAGTGGAGATTGGACAGAGAGAATAAGATCTGTTTATGATTGGCTTGTTTCGTATTGCCACTGGCAAGCCCCTCTTCCGAGCGACATCTGGCGCCACTAGAAGGATTAAGATTGATTCTTATACTTGGGTCTAAGTCACGTATCGCCTTTTCGTTTTCTTCCCCTTTGACAAAACAGAACTGATAGTCAACACTTACAAGCGCACCTCTATTGCCTATCAAGCCATCTTCATTCAATGAATTCACGTCAAAATCTATCTTTGATTCATCCCCTTTTACCTTTGGCATAGGCTCCACAACAGGTTCTGGCTCCAAAAGCACCTTCGTTTTGCACGACCAGGAAGAAACGATTAGAAGGCCTAGTATAAATAAAGAAGTCCACTTTTGCATATCTATTATATTTAGGTACTAAAGATAGTAATATTTTGAGGGAAACGAATGTATCGTGATAGCCATTTTTTATCTGATTTTATTTTATATCCTTTTGTCTCTTTAGTGTACATTTGCGACACAAAATATCAACACAATGGAAGAACTAAAAAATAAAATCGAAGCAGCTTGGGACAATAGAGATTTGCTCAAAGAAGCAGATACGCAAGCAGCGATAAGAGA
>CAYZUW010000250.1:0-3857 GCA_964481325.1 uncultured Saprospiraceae bacterium | reverse complement strand
ATCATGATGCCAAGTTATGTCAACCTAGGTGCATGGGTAGGCAGTGGTACTATGGTAGATACTTGGGCTACAGTGGGATCTTGCGCTCAGATTGGACGCAATGTTCACCTAAGTGGAGGTGTTGGCATCGGTGGAGTGTTAGAGCCTTTACAGGCGACACCGACTATTATTGGGGATAACTGTTTTATCGGATCGCGTTGTATCGTAGTGGAAGGTGTACGTGTGGGAAATGAGGCCGTACTAGGTGCTAATGTGGTGCTGACAAAATCGACGCACATCATAGATGTGAGTGGGGATGAACCTATTACCTACAAGGGTCATGTGCCGCCGCGCTCAGTGGTGATACCGGGCACTTATACAAAGCAATTTCCTGCTGGCGAATACCAAGTAAGTTGCGCTTTAATTATAGGGAAGCGAAAAGAAAGTACAGATAAAAAAGTATCGCTTAATGATGCTTTGAGAGAATATGATGTAGCGGTGTAGCATCATCAGCTGAAGTTTAATTTTGATTTGGCTGTGACCCTATCATCCGCAAAAAAAGCGGATGTCAGGGTCGGGTCGTCCAGTAGTCCGCGTTCGCTCCCGTCCTGCGCCAGCTATACTACAAGGCAGTGCTTCATGGCTTGGACTGCTTCTTTCAGGACGAAAAAAATCGCCCTTTCAGTCGCATACTTCCCACCCCTCACAGAAAAAAACTAGAATAAGAAAAAACCTTTTTTGCGTGAGAGATAGTAGAGGTGCACAGCTCTGCTGGGCAGTCCGTAATGGAACGCCGATTTTTTTCGGTGTGGAATGAAGGACGGTAGCAATAGCGGACCCTCGGATAGCTCGGTCTCCCTTGAAGTATGGCTTTGAGAGATGGCAAAAGGGAGGCACGCCCAAATAAAAATAATCAAGACAAAGAAAACACACTTAATTTTTTACAATCTGTATAGGGTAGCAAATATTATCTGCCTCGCATGGCGGTTCACAGCCATCTAGCAAGCAGTTTGTAACCAGAGCTGAAGGGCAGACAATAACAGGTGCGCCAGGTAGAGACCCGTCATCTGTATTGTTGAAAGTGTCATTGGTGAAGTCATAATCATCTGGCATAGAAGGACCCTGTTGTGGTAAATATAATGCGGCAGAGGCAAGTTGCATTTTATTGTTAGAAGCAGGAGAAAAATTACCATCATCCTCAAAGACTATGATGTCAGCACCAAGAATATTGCTATTGGTTCCTTTCTGATTATTAAAGAACAAATTGTTTGTAAGTTCTACATCTGAAAGGTCAAGATTAATAGCGCCACCAAATGCTGCAGCCGGTACTGAATTGTTAACAAAAGAGTTATTTTCGACAAGCCAATCAGACTCAAATATTTTCATAGCTCCACCACCTGCTGAATTGAGGGTGCTTGAATTTGTAATGTAGTTATCTACAAAAAAATTATTGCTAGCTATATTAAGCGTTGTGTTTGTGAAATTGTCATCCCAATAAATAGCACCTCCTGCACCTGCAAAGTTGCTGTAAAATTTGCAGTCTACTACTTCGATACCGGAACTAGATACACCATAAATAGCACCACCATTGTCTTGATTTGAAACATTGTTGCCAACGAAGTCCGAGCTTTCTAGGTAAAGTTCGGTTTGGAAAGCTGAAATGGCTCCACCATCTCTATCTGAAAAATTCTCATCAAATTCGCAATCAGTCATAATTGCTTTATGTGCATCAAAATATCTTACTGCACCGCCATCTCCTTGTGATGTATCATTATTACAAAATTTATTTCTTCTTAATGTCCACTGATGAGAAACTTGGATGTTTACAGCGCCACCGCCAGAACCAGTGGCAAGATTGTTAGTGAAAAAACAATCTTCGATTACTAGTTTTCCAGAATTGGCAAATGCGACATTATCAGAATTACGAACACGGTTCATAGAAATAGCGGCTCCTCTTTCTCCCGTATTAAAGTTGAAATGGCAATTCTTAAATTGAATTTCATTGTCAACATGATTTTTGTTGTTTACAAAGATAGCTCCATGACTATTAGAATTGTTGCTTCTAACTTCTAAGTCAATAAATTTAAATACTATAGGATTAGAAGTAGTAACTGCACTAAAAAATACACCACCGCCGCCAACACCATTTCCATTTTCTAAAATCAAACCTCTCAACTCTATGCTATCCGCAGATGCATTATTGTGCCTCATTATTCTACGAGCATTTTCTCCATCTAATATGGTATGATTTGTAATAGGGTCATATGAACAAGTATCATTTCCTGTAATACCACTTTCAAATCCACCTATGATACAAAGATTTTCTCTGATTTCTATTTGACTACTTGTAGAGTAAGTACCCGCGGCAAGATATATGGTACCACCAGCTTCTGCAGTAACTTTCAAATCTGACTCTCCTAATGCATTATCCCAATCTGATCCATCTCCTGCTCCTGTAGCAACAGGCTTCATAAACACAACTGGACTTGAAGTAGAGATTGAAGTATTAGAATTGGTAATTGTGGAGTTTTTTGAAAAATTCACTTCTTGTTTAAAAGTCAACTTATTCAACAAAGAAGGATTGATTTCTAAAAATGAAATCAATATTAATAAAGGAAACAATACCTGTTTCATAAGAGGGTAGTTTAACTATTATTTTAATGAGTTAATCCCTTTTAGCTTTTGTGTTCAAAAAAGTGAAAACTCGTCATTATAAATGAAAACATTATGCCATATATTTTTTTAACTGTCACAGTTCAATATTTTTTGAGAAAAAATCAGCCTTTTGAATTCTATAATTCCTTGATTATAAGCGGGTTCAGCCCAGGAGGTTAATAACAATGATTTCACGCAAGCCTTCTGCGGGCAAATTTTGATTTGCACAACTATATTTGAAAGACGTCTTCCATCATAGAAAGTCTAGCATTGTCCCGTCTGCAAAAGGAATTCACAGCGCTATTAAGTATATTTGACTATGCTGAAACATATTCTAACACTCACATTATTTTTATTTCTTATATCAAACGTATCTGGGCAAGATGCTTACCATACAGGATTGCAGAATGAATTAAATACAAATTTTAATGCATCTGGTGGAGAATGGATGTTCTATGATAATGAAGCTGAGATTAATGATGTGCAATTTCGCTGGGGATCTGTAGTGCAAGCGGTGCCTATTTCTGGAGAAGCTTTTTCATCAGCAATAGATGCCGAGGTGCTCCAAGGCGGAGTGAACCCATGGGATGCTGGCATCTTTGTTCAGAACAAAGTGGCTGTCTCACAAGGTGATGTGATCTATTGCACATTTTATATTCGGACGACTTCAGGTCCAGGAAGAGTAAGTGTAGTCATTGAGGATTCAGAAACTTTTAGCAAAGAATTCTTTTTTGAGGCGGACATGCCTGCCGAGTGGACAAAGTACCAACTCACTTTTGAATCCAAAGATGACTATGACATTGCAGATTTGAATTTTGGATTCCAATATGGTACTGAAACTCAAAGTATCCAGATAGGTGGATTCACTGCGATTAATTTTAGAGGCAATGTTTCTTTTGATCAACTGCCGATAGAAATAAATAATGAGAAATATGGGGGTTATGAAATTGATGCTCCATGGAGAGCAGAAGCAGCACAGCGCATTCAAGACTTAAGGACTATAGAATTGACTATAGACGCGAAAGATGCTAATGGGAATCCTATTGAAAATGGTTTGGTAGAAGTGAGAATGAAGAAACATAATTTCAAATTTGGAACAGCGATCAATGCTTGTCAGTTTGCTAATAATTCTTGTCATAATGAAATGTTCAATAGTAAACTAGAAGATCTTGATGGAGAAGGACACCGATTCAATATGATTGTTTTCGAAAATGACACAAAGT
>CAYZUW010000249.1:0-6590 GCA_964481325.1 uncultured Saprospiraceae bacterium | reverse complement strand
TTGAGCCTTCTGACGACTTTTCTATGAGGACTGTACTAGCCTCGCCAAGTTTGGCTCGGTTCATTCCTTATTTTGGTCTACCAGACCAAAATTGCTTCCCGTGGCTAGCACGGGACAGGTCGCACCAGTCAATCACACATAAATCATCAAAGGTCGAAATTAATTCTAGTTTAATACTCTTGCACCTTAATATTTTACTATCGAAACTTGAGTTAAGTTAGCTATTATTAGCAGCATTAGCGATATCCAGATTTACAGCATTTCGAATATCTAAGTATCGTTTATAATCTCCACTATATTCCATTCTTTTTGAGACCGTATCGTCATAATTTCCATATAGCCCATTTATGAGCTCGGTAATTTCACGAATGGCATGATTTCCACCTTCTCTACCACTTATATAATCACATAGTTTACGGCGGCTGATAAAATCTTGCAGAAGCGGAGAAGCTTGGCGTCTTATGTAAAAGGAAAGATGGCTAATTTCGGCGGCATTCAAATCTAATATATCATCGAAGGTAAAAGCCACTTGATTGCTTTGCAGGTCGTACTTGCTTGCCAATTCTTCCAATGTTTCTTTCTTATTCTTCGAATTGAGATACGCCGCATGTAAGTGTTCTCTTTTCGCAAAATCTATCGCTGTCAAATTATTTGCTCCTGTGATAATGGCTGTGATGGGTAATTTACCATACAATAACCAGTGGCTAAATCTAAGCATGTTTAGCCCCATTGAATCTGGTTCAGAAAATGGGCTTCCTTTTTTGGGATCTGCTTTTATACCATTATTAAAGACGCCATCCCAATCAAATACAAAACAGCGAATATCTTTTAATTTGTTAGCCATATCTTCGGCAGAACTTAAGAAGATGCCGCCTTGCTTTTCAAACACGCTTTGGATGTCCATTCTAAATGGTATGTTGTAAATCTACTAAGCCATAGAATCTGTCTCTTCTCATCACAACAAGTGTATCCACATTATTTTGGTTGCACACTTTTCGTGCTTCAAATAAGGAACAATCTAAATCCACACTTATTGGAGACTGGGCATCCATAGATTCAAAAGTAAGTCCTTTTAAATCTTCTTTTTGATTAGAGATGAGTCTTCTCAAATCCCCGTCCGTGAAAAGTCTGTGAAAAGATTTGTCTTTATTCAGTACAGCTATGGCTCCTAGCTTTGATTCGGTCATAAGAAACAAAGCATCCGTAATAGTCGAAGAGATATCAATAGTTACATTTTCCGTTACCGCGATGCTCCCAACAGTATTCATCAGTGCGTTTGTGTCACTAATAAATTGGTCCGTGCCTATCCTCGTAAAGTGATTTTGCGTCAACTTTTTCATTATTTTCCACGGTACAGTGATCGTGTGCACACCGATGTTCAATGCATTTTTTATGTGTTCTGCATTCCTTACGGAAGAGAACATAATCTTACTTTTATAATTGTAGTTTTTTGTAATCTCAACACATTGCTTCACTAAACCCAAGGCATCATGCCCTTCGTCTTGTAGTCTTCCTACTAATGGACATACATAAGTTGCTCCTGCTGCAAAAGCCATATAGGCCTGCTGAATAGTATATACGAGATGTAGATTTACTTGGAGGCCTTGGTCTATAAGCATCTTGCAGGCTCTAGTTCCTTCCAGTGAAATAGGAATTTTAAAGACCGTTTTTTCCTTTGACAAGCCTAAGCCAATAAGTCTATTCGCTTCTTCGACGATTTCCTCTGCGGTGTCCCCAAGCGCTTCGACTTGGAGGATATCAACATACTTAGAAATTTTTAGTATTTGTGCATCAACGTCTTTCACTCCTTCCTTCACCATAAAAGTCGGAGTGGTAGTAAGTCCAGTGAGGTAGCCTAATTTACTTGCTGAAATTATTTCATTTAGATTGACTGAGTCTAAGTAAAGTTCCATATTTATATCCTATATTTTTTTTCTAAGTTGTGTATTTCAATTAAGGGTTTTAGAAATTCTTCTAAATCATTAAGGTTAAGTTGGCTAGCTGCATCGCATAATGCCTTCTCTGGCTCTGGGTGTGCTTCAATGAAAATACCATCTACTCCAGAGGCTACACCCGCTCTTGCTAAGGTTGGCAGATACTCTCGTAGTCCACCAGCTGGGTCAGAGCTTGGGATTCCATATTTTCTTATGGAGTGTGTGATATCAAAAATGACTGGATACCCCGTTTGAGCCATATCGTAAAAACTCCTTGGGTCGACTATAA
Organism: uncultured Saprospiraceae bacterium; assembly: GCA_964481325.1. Lineage (GTDB taxonomy): Bacteria > Bacteroidota > Bacteroidia > Chitinophagales > Saprospiraceae > JALZVN01. Next base: position 4,367 of record CAYZUW010000249.1, on the reverse strand, counting down.
GATCGTTATATCCGAAAGTATATCCTCGCTCTGTGAGGAGGATATCTTTGTTTCCAGTAGATTCTATTTTTTGTATGGGTTTCACCATATTTTTAGGGGAAAGAAATTGGCCGTGCTTCAAATTGATTGTCCTTCCCGTTTTAGCCGCCTCTACTACTAATGTCGTTTGCATGCATAAATATGCTGGAATTTGGATGATATCAAGCACTTCGCCCGCCGCTGCTATTTGTGCAGGAAAATGAATGTCTGACAACACTGGAAGATCAAACTCCGTCTTTATTTTTTGCAGGAGCTTTAGCCCTTCATCAATTCCGGGACCATGGTAATATTCAACGGAACTTCGGTTGTCTTTCATAAAAGAAGACTTAAATACCAGAGGGAGATGAAGCCTATCAGAAATTTCTTTCAGCTTTTCTGCGGTTCTGAGCATAATACTCTCTTCTTCAATCACGCAAGGACCTGAAATAAGGAAGAGTTCTCTCCAGTCTAATGCATTTCTATTCATCTTCTATTGTTATTGAGCCAAGATGGCAATATAAACAACTATAGTGTTTATATCTATTTTTATATGAATATTCTCTTTTATGCTATGTTAATCGATGATTGTCTTGATGGTATGTGAAAAAAGATGGATAATAGATTCTGATTTTTTTTGTCCTTTCTTTTAAGAATGCCCAAAGGAAAATTTATGGCAAAGGTTTGCAGAAAGCGAGGAAAAGAATTATGAAGTATGAAGTATGAACGAAAAATTCCTCCATTGTAAAGAGCATTCATCACTCATAATTAGATTAAGGGCGAGCCACCGACGCCCTATTTTTGATCTTTAAAACAATCCGCAAAAACCCAAATGCTATTCAGCTCTTTTTGTACTACTTCTGCTTTCCTCTTTTGATTTAGTTCCAATAGGGATGCTACTTTACCAGAAAGGGATTTTGACCGTCTTGGCATTCTGTCCAAAGCTTTGTCAAACTGAACAATCGCCTCAGCGTATTTTCCTTTGCTCATGAGCCATTTTCCATACTGTTCGAAAGAGGGCATAGCAATTTTTGGTGGTCCCGTTGGGAAATCTGTTTCATTTTCTAAAGCGATTGCTTCTTTCATATTGCGCTCAAATCTATTCTCATCATCCCCTATTAATGCTTGCATTCCTTTCATTTGAGCTAATATGACCTTGGCGCTTTTGATCCCATTATCTGTAGGCGCATATCTACTGGTGCCAGCCGCACACATGACGAGGCCGTCGCCTTGTACTTGCTCAGATGCCATTGATATTTTTCCTTTCAACCAATCTATTTCTTCCGCTATAATTTTGGCATCTTGGTTCTGAAAAGCCATTTGGGCTCTTAGAAAACTTCGATTGGATTGTGACACAATGCCTATATCGTCTACTTTAACATCCACATCTACCTTTTCTCTATTTGGAAATATGCCGCTTTCAAATATTTGTCTATTCTGCATTCCAAGGAGATATCCACGAGCCCCTTTCGTTGGATCTTTAGGCACATAGCTTTGCATATCATCGAGTATTTTTTGCGCGTCTTTGTATCTCCCTTGTTGGAGGAGCCCATAGTGCAACCAAGCTAAGGAATGGTATCCTCTTGCGCCATCTTTCAGTTTTTTCTTTTCCATTCTGGCCACACTGGCATCATAGGAGACTTGATTAGACTTGACTACCCCTTCCCATTCTCCTAGGGCTAAGTAAATATGCGAAGGCATATGTAAGGCATGGGCCGCATCTACTGCTACCTTTGCGTAAGCGTCGGCAGCGTCAAGGGCATCTTTTGCAGTGATTGGACCATCTAGTGCATGTATTTTGTAATGCAGTGCTCCTGGGTGCAGCGAATTTACCTTAATTACCTTATCCGCTATAGAAGCTGCTAATCTCAAGTCTTCACTTCCATCTCCATATTCTTCTGTTGCCCAAATTAAAGAGAGGGCGTAGAATACTGCTATTTCTTGGTGATTGGGATGTTGTTCATGCAGAGATGCTAGGTGTTGAGAGATTTTTTTGTTTCTCTCTTCAAAATTACCTTCGCCATACATCAACTCTACGATTTTCCACATGTCTTTTTTTATGGGATCTTTTATCGAAGCAAGTCTTTCTGCTTCTGTATTCCCTAAGCGCGCTAAAATCGCTTTGCCTTCTTCCGTATTTTGTAATCTCCACAATGCTTTGTAGTGGCACATCGCTTCTCCCCAATGCGTCAAGACTTCTGTGCTGTCTTGCGCTGTTGCCTCTTCGAATGCTGTCAAGGCATCATCGTATTCAAAGTTGTGTAAGAGTAGTAGCCCTTCTTCGAATTTAGCTTTAACAGCTTCACTAAGGTCAAAGCCATGCTGTAGTTCTCCTAACACAGAACCTTTTTGTTTACTTTCTGAAAGTCTCTTTGCCGTTCGCTCGCTTTCTGTTTGTTGCTCTTGCGAAGAACAAGATGAAAACAGCAGTGCTCCCACAAACAAGATGAAATAAAGGTTTTTCATTTTTCTACATTTTGATGATTGTGCACTTAAATAGTGGCACTCTTTCAAATATACTTAATTTTGCACAAATTCAACAATCCAGAAGAGGTGCTTCAGAGCAAGTGTTGGCTATCAAATAATTTGTTACATCCTTAATTCTTCTACACTATATTCCTCCTTTCTATTTTATACCAAATAGCATCTTGTATTACCTCGTCATAGGGAGCTTGTTTATCGTAGATCATTCCTGCTTTCTCCATTACCCTGATGGATGCCTTGTTCTCGGGCATGGCAATCGCTATTATTAGATCTAGTTTTAGCACATTAAAGCCATGGTCGATAATAGCTTTAGAGGCCTCCGTAGCAAAGCCTCTACCCCAGTATTTCTTTTTGAACCTGTAGCCAATATCGATTTTATCAAATTCTGGTAAATACGTTAGTCCTGCCCAACCTATAAATTCATTTGTTGCTTTTTGGATAGTTGCTAATCTGCCAAATCCATATTGCTTATAATCATTGTGCCTTCCAGCAATTGCTTCTTCTATTTCTTTCATAGATTCAACCACCGGTTCTCCAGTCCATTTTTGTACTTCAGGGTCGGTGTGTAATTCAAACAGTTCATCCTTATCTTCATAGGTGATTTCTCTCAGTAGTAGTCTTTCTGTATGAATTAGGGTTTTTGCCATATTATTCAGAGATATGATTTAGGAAACAAAAATCTTGCTTCTATTTTTGTTTCCATTAATATACGTCTTTTTATTCTCTTTCAAATAATAGTATTGGAAAGAAATAATGCCTAAGTTAATATTTGAACCGTATTATCTTTTTTATTTTGTAGTAGGTGGTTTTAAATTAGTTCGTCCAACAAAATTTTAGCGGCTAACTTTCCCAATTCATTGGAGGCTAAAGGGCTAGAGCCCGTAATTAATTTTCTATCTACACAAACAGTCTTATCCATTTTAGTATTCATTAATTTAGCACCAAGGGATTTTAGTTTTTCGCTTAATCCATAAGGCATTTTACCAGGCAAGTATCCAATCATTGGTGTTTTGTTGTCAACTGAATCTGGAAACACTGCAAGCTTATAGCCTTTATACAAGAACTCTTGATTGTCTAAGGTTGTGGACAAAAATGCTCCAGGTCCATGGCAGATACTAATGGTGAATAAATTCTTTTCATGTGCCCATCTAAGTATTTTTCCAACGTTTCGATCGTCTGGAATTCCGATCATTGCGCCATGCCCTCCAGGAATATAAACAGCCGCATACGATTCTGATTGATCGAAAGATGTTTTAATGAAATCAGAAAGTTGAATAGGCTGCTCAAACTTCGGTTTAAGTTGATTGTAGATGGCTTTGACTTGGTCATCCTCTTCAGGAAAAGCCCACATCTCAAAAATTGTGGGTTTACCTGTTGGGGTGGCTATTTCGAATTCGAATCCTGCATTTTGTAGATGAAGCATTGGTAAAAGAGCTTCTACAGGGTGGTTTCCAGTAGAAAAATATTTGCCATTCTTCATTTTAAGATTCTTCTCCTCAGTACAAATTACTAGGATCTTCTTTTTTCTTCCTTGGTACTTTTGGTACGAGATATTTTCAAAATCTGTTTTGGCAGGCACGCCCATTTTTAGAGCCATTTTTGAGGGACTGTAAGATCCGTCTGATTCTAGCTTAGGCGCAAGGCCCAATAATTTTTTCAGCATAATTTCATATTTTATTCAAATATAGGATGCTGCTTTTTGATAAAAATTACCCTATGATAAGAACTCTATTTTTTTGCATTTTCTGCTCGTACCCTACTCAAACTTTGCTGTGTGATGCCTAAATAAGAGGCAATATGGGTATAGGGAATGTCTTGCTCAATGTCAGGATATTGCTGAAGAAACAAATTGTATCTCGCTAATGCTG
>CAYZUW010000248.1:0-6656 GCA_964481325.1 uncultured Saprospiraceae bacterium | reverse complement strand
TGATCTTTAATGTAACAGGTGGAGATGGAAACAAACCTAATAGAGTTAAACTTCCAAATACATTAAATAATGGAAACATCCCACTAGAGGATAATCAAGACTATTTTATCGCAATAGAGTATCGAGCTGCTTTTTTAATAAATTATTTGCGGTAAAAGCAAGCACTCCACTAAACTATGATGCTATGATTCAAGCACACTCCTTGCAAAATAGATTAAGATTTGCGGCCATGAGCAGGATTGGTGATACAAGAACATTTGACACTTTTGCCTTTGGTTGTGAGGTAATTCCTCATATTGGCATAACTTTAACTGATATTTCCACGGCTACTAAAAAAACTATTGTATCAAATGAAATCACAATTTCTCCAAATCCAAGTAATAGGAGAACTAGTATTAATTTTGATTTTGAATTGGAGAAAAATGCGGAAATCGAATTACTCAATCTACACGGAAGTCATCTAAGGACTTATTCAGTGAATAGCAAAAATGTAGAGATAGATTGCTCTAATCTTTCTAATGGAACTTATTTCATTCAATATAGTAGCGATACTTCTAGCGCTTTAAAAAAGCTTGTTGTATTGCATTAAGACAACTTATCTAACTCGTCATTTATTATATCGATTCGTTGCTTAGCATCAGCCTGCTTCTTCTTCTCGTTTTCTACTACTTGAGGAGGAGCACCAGCGACAAACTTTTCGTTGGATAGTTTTTTACTTGCCGAATCGTATAGTTTTTGATTTCTAGCTTTATCAGCCTGAAGCCTTTCTATCTCTTCAGCTACATTGATCTCTTTTACAATATCTACAAAGTAGCGATCTGCTCCTGATATAAATGAAAGCATATCTGCAGGCTCCTCTTCTACTAAAGTCAAGGAGGACAAATTAGCCATCTTCATCAATAAGTCTTTGACAGAATCACTTTGGAAAAGAGCAGCGGTATTATCTGATTTAATTGCACTAAAATTCAATGGATCTTTTGGGCTCTTCGAATTAGAAGAACGAGCATCTCTTACTGCAGTGATCAATTCTTTAATTTGTTCAATCTTTTTAATTTGCCCTTCATCAAACTCAGCAGCAGTTGGATATCTACTCACTATACAATCATCTCCGTCTGCACGATCCTTTAATTTATGCCAAATCTCCTCCGTAACAAAAGGCATGAATGGATGAAGTAATGTCATCAATCGCTCAAAGAATTGTAATGCTTCTTGCTTTGTAGCTGGATCAATGGGTTGACCATACGCTGGCTTAATCATCTCCAAATACCAACTACAGAAATCTCCCCAAATAAAGTTATATAAACTCATAAGGATATCACTCAGTCTGTAATTGTCAAACTTTCCTTCTGTCTCCGAAATTATTTGCTTGAGTTTGTTCTCAAACCAGGCAGCCGCTTCTTTATTTATTTCTCTTAGAGATGGATCTAGAGAACCACTCTCTTCCCAGCCTTGAATAAGTCTTAATGCATTCCACATCTTATTGCAGAATTTTTGACCTTGATCACAAAGACTACTTTCATTGAGTACCTTTTTAGTTACTGGGTCAATAGGCGCATCAAAGATGATATCATTTCCTACAGAACCACTGGTAATCATACCAAAGCGAACCCCATCTGCACCATAATTTTCAATAAGTGCTAAAGCATCTGGCGAATTACCCAATTGCTTACTCATCTTTTTTCTCTTGCTATCTCTAACCATTCCCGTAAAGTACACATCCTTGAAAGGCATTTTTCCATGCTTATCGGTATGCTCCTTACCAAGTAATTCCTCTGACCATTCATATCCTGACATAATCATCTTGGCTACCCAGAAAAATATAATATCCCAACCCGTAACCAATACATTCGTTGGGTAATAATATTTCAGTTGTTCTGGTGATTCGAATCCATCAAAAACAGATAAGGGCCAAAGCCAACTAGAAAACCATGTATCTAATACATCTGGATCTCGCTCTAGATCTTCTAAAGCAATATTCGTATCATTGAAATGCGCTTGTGCCTGGGTAAGTGCCTCTTCTTTCGAAAGTGCCACAAAGACTTCAGACTTGTAATAATAAGCGGGTATTTGCTGGCCCCACCACAATTGTCTTGACAAGCACCAATCTCTTACGTTATCTTCATTCAACCAATTGTTGAACATATTATAGAAGTGCGGAGGGAAAAACTTTACCTCACCAGTTTCTACTGCTTTTAATGCCGTCGCTGAAAACTCTTTCATATCTAAAAACCACTGAGCCGTTAATCGTGGTTCTACAACTGCATTGGTTCTTTCAGATCGACCAACTTTATTATTATAATTTTCCTTTTTCAAAAGAAACTCGCCAGCAGTAAGATCTCTAGCCATTTCCTTTCTGGCTACAAACCGATCCATTCCTGCATACTTACCTCCCATCTTAGCTACCGTCCCATCTGCATTTAGCATATTGATGGTTTCTAACTTATGACGCTTTCCAATTTCATGATCATTTGGATCATGAGCAGGTGTTATCTTCAAACAACCTGTCCCAAACTCCATATCCACGTACTTATCCGTAATCACAGGAATAGCTCTACCAACAATAGGAATGATTACCTTCTTGCCATGCAAATGCGTAAATCGTTCATCATCTGGATGGACAGCAACTGCCGTATCTCCTAAAATGGTTTCTGGTCTTACTGTCGCAATCGTTAAGAAATCATCAGAACCTTCTATCTGATAATTGATGTAATAAAGTTGAGAATTCTCATCTTTGAAAACAACCTCTTCGTTTGATAAAGCCGTCTGAGCAACTGGATCCCAATTGGTCATTCGAACTCCTCGATAAATTTTACCTTTCTTGTGAAGATCAACGAATACATGATAAACTGCCTTGCTCAGTTTTTCTTCCATGGTAAATCGCGTACGATCCCAATCACAAGAAGCACCTAGTTTTTGAAGTTGATTAAGAATAATGCCCCCATACTTTTCTTTCCATTCAAAAGCATGCTTCAAAAATTCTTCTCTCCCAATTTCTTCCTTCTTAATTCCTTTTTCAGCGAGCATTTTTACCACCTTTGCTTCAGTAGCAATTGATGCATGATCTGTCCCTGGAACCCAACAGGCATTTTTATTCTGTTGCCTAGCTCTACGTATCAAAATATCTTGAATCGTATTATTGAGCATATGCCCCATGTGCAGTATTCCTGTTACATTAGGTGGAGGTATTACAATAGTGAAAGCTTCTCTGTCATCTGGTACAGAACTAAAATAATCTTTCTCAAGCCAATGCTTATACCACTTATGTTCGGTCTCTTGAGCTGAATACTGAGTAGGTTTATCCATTCCTTATTTTCTAAATTTAACAAGCAGTCCTTTAGGCAATTGATTTTTCTAATTTAGGTATCTCTATTTGATTACGAATTAAGTCATCCATGGTTTCTCTTCTCTTGATAAGATGCGCTTCTCCCCTATGTACCATAACCTCTGCTGGGCGGAAACGAGAATTGTAATTGGATGCCATAGTAGAGCAGTAAGCTCCAGCATTTTTAAATGCTAAAACATCTCCTTCTTTAATCTCTGTTATTTTTCTATTCACTCCAAAGGTATCCGTTTCGCAGATATAACCCACTACAGTGTATATTCTTGACTTCCCTACTGGATTGCTCACATTTACTATCTCATGATGAGAACCATAAAACATTGGTCTTATTAGGTGATTCAATCCAGAGTCGATACCGGCAAAAACAGTAGAGATGGTTTGCTTTACTACATTCACCTTCACCATAAAATATCCGGCCTCGCTTACTAAGAATTTTCCTGGTTCAAACATCAGTGTTAATTCTGAACCATAGTTTTCACAAAAAGTATTGAATCGCTTAGAAATATTAGCGCCCAATTCTTCAATATCCGTGCTGATATCATTTGGCTTATAAGGCACTTTAAATCCACTTCCAAAATCTAAATACTCCAATCCTTCAAATTCCATAGCAGTATTAAACAAAATATCAGCTCCTTGGAGGAACACTTCTACATCCAAGATATCCGAACCAGTATGCATATGCAGTCCAACAACATTGATGTCTAGACTTTTGACAATACGCTTCACTAATGGAATTTGATGAAACGAAATTCCGAATTTACTATCTATATGTCCAACTGAAATTTTTGAATTTCCTCCCGCGAAGATGTGTGGATTAATCCTGATACATACAGGGTGTCGATTAAATTTGTCTCCAAATTGCTCAAGTATACTGATGTTGTCAATATTTATTTTGACACCATAATTAACAGCCATTTCGATTTCCTCAAAAGAAACACAATTGGGTGTATAAATAATTTGGTCTGGTTCAAAGCCTGCTTTAAGCCCTAGTTCTACTTCTTGGATAGAAACGGTATCTAGACCACTACCCATTTGCTGCAAGAGGCGCAACACATTTATATTTGTTAGTGCTTTACAGGCATAGTTGATTTTAAATTTAGGAACGCTAATCGCAGAGGCAAGACGAGTATATTGACGTTTTATTACCTCGCTATCATAAATATACAATGGGCAGCCATACTCTTCACAAAGAGCTAAAGGGTCAATGCCTCCTGAGAATTCATAACGATCATTATTCAGATTCATACTAAATTTCTATAAAGGTGTTTAATAAATAGCGCCAAAGATAAGGTTTAATACCATTTACATTTGAGAATGACGCTTATATTTTGCCAGAATTCTCCATTCTCAGCATTAAAAATGCGCCCCACATTTAGCCTATCCGTAGCCCAGACGTAAACAGTTCTATGCCTTTGTAGTCTTAATCTTGAATAATTCGGTACAAACAAAATGAGATTAGCGTTAAATTCATCCAAAACTGAACTAGCTTTACACCAAAATCCGTTTTAAATACATCTCTATTAGTAGAATAGGAAAAAGAATCAGCTTGAACGATGAAAAAGTCATACAAGGATTAAAAAACGAGGATAGACAGGCTCAGCAATGGCTCTACGATAAGTATTCTCCAATTTTGCTTGGTATTTGTCGCAGATACGTGAAGGTGATGGAGGATGCTGAGGATGTACTGATAGATACTTTTTTTAAGATTTTTACCAATATACAGCAATATAAAGGGGCTGGTAGCTTCGAAGGATGGATGAAAAGAATAGCGGTCAATGAATCGCTCATGTTTTTGAGAAAGAATCATAATTTTCGATTGACAGTAGAAATAAGCAATGTAGAAATTGCTACGAAAAGTAGTGCCTTAGAAAATCTGCAAGAAAGAGATGTAATGGCTCTTCTGCAGAAACTACCTACAGGATATAGAACTGTATTCAACATGTACGTTGTGGAAGGCTACAAACATCGTGAAATAGCAGAAATACTAAACATCAGTATCAATACTTCAAAATCACAATTGATACTAGCTAAAAAAAGATTACGCACACTCCTTGCCAATCAAGAATTGGGTGATGTGGGCTGAAATATACTCGAAAGAAAATAGTTTGGGATATTTCCACTGAGTAAAAAAAAGACAATGAAAAAGAATAATATAGATTCTATTATAAAAAAGGAAAGTAAAAACTATCGCGAAGAGGTTCGTCCAAAACTTTGGGACAAACTCGAAAAGCGTATGGATGACCACTATGACTCCACCTCTCCTGCCCCCAAGGTATCTATAGCTTGGACACGATATGCAGCTGCTTTCATTTTACTCGTTGGAGCTGTGTTCTTATTATCTCGATTAAGCACAGAAGCCCATCCCAGAACTGCTCAGCAGTTTGTAATAGAAGAAGTATCCACTGTTAGTGATGAAGATCAATTGTATAAATTGATGATCGATTTCAGTCAAAAGCAATATCGTCCTTTAGTTAGTTCTAGCGATCGAATGTGAGTGAAAATAAATGTAAAACCGAAAAATGCTAAATGTAAAATGTAAAAGTCATTAAGGGATATTTAGAAGTATGAGTAGTGGCGCCAGAAGCGCCAAATGTTCATAGCCCAGTGCTTCAGCTCTAGGTATCAATTCGGGCATCAATCCAATTTGGCGTGATTTTTTGCTAAAAATCATGACAAATTGAATTCATGACTCTGAATGATACCATTTAAAATCACCAACACCATCAGTAATAAATTTGACTATTGGTCCATGAGGGCCATAAGGTCTATTTCTGCAACAATATAGATAGTAATGCGTATCAGGTTGTAACAAAATACCATCGTATCTAAAACTTAAGATGCAATTACTATCATCAAAAGAAACCTTCGAAACACTCATTGCATAAAATGGAGATTCAATTTTTTCTTCACTAAAACCAATGTCTGTTAGACTAATAGGTGATTTGCCATGATTAGATTCATAAAGATTGATTTTCTCTATAACGTTGTTGAATTTGTAAATTTGCCATGATTCAAAAATTTTAAAACCACTTACAAGCCCTATCAAACTTATACAAATGGGTAGAACAAGCATCTTTACCCATTTTATCACAATTCCTTTAACCTTAAAAGTATTCCGTTTCACAACAGGTAAAACAATAGAAAGTAAAACGAAAATCAGAGCAATTGGTAGAAATAAAATAAAACAGATACAGATAACTCCAAGTATCATATATAGATACCAACTGATATCATAAGTCACTTTGCTAGGCATGAAATATGGACTTATAGCAATTAAAAAACATATACAAGAAATGAAAATACTTCTATTAAAGAC
>CAYZUW010000247.1:0-6659 GCA_964481325.1 uncultured Saprospiraceae bacterium | reverse complement strand
GAAGGATAGCAGAGCTGCAACCAAAGCAAAATATATGTACTTGACCATAACGATAGAATTGTGATGTAAAATTAAGTATTCCTTCAATACTGTCTATAATGAAATAGGAACGAATATTTTTTGATTTGTATAAAGAAAGTAGATAGCTTTGCAACTATAGACCTTTTGTATTTTATTAGGTTCTATCCTTTTTATATGTAGAATGATATAACTGAAACTCATTTTTTACCCCTTTACCATTTCCAAAACTCATAATGTTTTCGATATTTTTGAAAACATACTTCCTCAAATGTCCCTCGCAAACTAGTTCAGAGTATTTGTCATCAAAAATATATTCACCGTATTGCTTTAGATGAATTAGTGTAACAACAAGCGGAGATTCTTGAATCTTATTGTTTATATAAAAATAACCAATATTTTTCTCTGAAGGAAATCCGATATTTTTCCAAATCAGTTTGAACTTGTTGACTATTTTTTCTCCGTCATCAACCAACTCTTTTTCTGAAATTAATAATTCACCTCTTCTGTATTTATGATATTTTTCATTGAATAATGAATCTTGCGTCCTCAAATCAAGCAATTCTTTTCTCAAGCTATGGTCAAAATTGTCTAGATAATAATCTCTTAGTTCGGCATAGTTGGTTTCAAATTCTCTCCACCAATCGAAATTGTTTATATTAGAATATCTATCAAAGTACGCTATTGGAATTCCTCCTTTGGCAAGTTGATAAACTATTATTTTACTTAGACTTTCGTCATTTAGATTTATGCTGACTTCAAGTGCCTCTTCTAAGTCTTTACCAAACTGAAAATCTACAAGTCCGATTGCCTTTTTAAAATATTCATTGGCAGCTTTATATTCATTATCAGAATGCTTTTTATTAAGAGCCTTATTGACTAATGAAAAATAATTCTCATAATTGCAATTATCTTGACCAAATGCTGAAGAAGCGTAAACAAATGAAATAATGATTACTATATGGAAGATTTTTGTCATAATACTATTTTAGAAAGCGTTTAATAAGATTTACTCTTTGAGACTGCTCAAAATGCAGCATTTAAAACAAGCAATTACACCAAGGAGTCAAATTCTTCTTTTTGAAGCCAAAAACCTGGATTTGTACTATTAAGATGCTTTTCTGCCCAATTTTGGTGCATAAAATAGTATGGGGGACAAAAAAAGCTTGGCTATCTCGAAAGATAGCCAAGCTTAGTATATAAAAATAGTACGTGATTCGTTAGTTAGAAGACTAGTTTGCAGAAGCAGGCATCTTATCCTTACTAGAAATAATCGTGTTTTCCTGTTCTACAGTTGTTTTCAATTTGTCTAAGCCTTTTTGAAAGTCAGGTCCAATGGCCCCTTCCATATCCACGAACATCATGAATAATCTTTCGATAGAACCATATGAGCCACGGATACCCCAAGTAACCTTGGTCTGACCGTCTAATTCAGTTAGTCTAATAGTAGCATCAGACTCACTTTTATGTGGTTTTTTGAAAGATAAATGTGTATGAATACTCTTATTAGGCTCTATCTTAGTTATCGTTTGGCTTCCCACACCGACCTCTTCTACATCCGATGTCCAAGAGTTAACAGCGCCTACAGTGCCATCAGTACCTTCATAATTATTAACCATATTTGGGTCTTTTTCAGACCAAGGTGACCAAGCATCCATAGCTTTTAAGGTAGATACATAGGGAAAAACCGTTTTTGCAGGAGCATTAATAGTTGCTGACCTTTTCACATAAAAACCTTCAGGAGCTACAAATATGCCTAAGAGAAATACTATTATTCCTACGAGAAAAGCGGCACCAAGAATAATTTTAAGAGCGTTCATATTATTGATTTTTTATTAATAATAGTTTGTAAACTGTAGTAATCTTTAAATACAAACTTATTTAATAATGAAATAGCCAAATGAAGCTATTTAAGCAATCAGCGTATAAAAAATTACTGGAGGGAAAAATAACAAGAAAAGCCTGTTATATATAATAAAAGACAAAAATATTGAAAAAAGAGTTCCTTGTGTAAGTTAATTTGGCTAAAACAAGCTTTCTATCACTTTTTCTTCGGTGATGCCTTCCGCTTCCGCCTTATAATTACGAACAATTCTATGACGCAATACATACTTGGCTATAGCCTGAACATCCTCTATATCTGGTGAATATTTACCATGTATAGCTGCATTGCACTTAGCTCCAAGAACTAGGTATTGAGAGGCTCTAGGGCCCGCTCCCCAAGAAATGAAGTCATTGACCATACCAGGAGCACGCTTGGTGCCAGGTCTAGTTTGAGTAGCTAGATTCACACAATACTCGAGGACATTTTCAGCGATAGGAATCTTACGAACCAGTTTTTGGTAGGATAAGATTTGCTCTGCACTAACAATGTTCTTTAAATCATGTGTTATATTAGAAGTAGTATTTTTTACAACTTGGATTTCTTCTTCATAACTAGGATAATCCAATGGAATGTTAAACATGAATCTATCCAGTTGTGCTTCTGGTAGAGGGTAGGTACCTTCCTGCTCAATCGGGTTTTGCGTAGCTAACACGAAAAAAGGAGCTGGTAAAACATGTCTTACACCTGAGATGGTTACAGACCTTTCCTGCATCGCTTCTAGTAGTGCCGCTTGCGTTTTAGGAGGGGTACGGTTGATCTCATCCGCAAGTACTATATTGGAAAATAAAGGGCCTTTATTGAATACAAATTTTCTGTCATCACCAAGTATCTCCGTACCAGTGATATCAGATGGCATCAAATCCGGTGTAAATTGGATACGCTTAAACTCCAAGTCCAAAACCTCCGCTATGGTACTTATCAGTAAGGTCTTGGCTAGTCCTGGAACCCCTACTAGTAGACTATGTCCATTGGCAAACATAGAGGTGATTACGGTACGTACAACATCTTTCTGCCCTACGATAACCTTTCCAATTTCCTCTGTGAGGTCTTTATAAGATTGTGCTAAGTTATCAACTGCTTTTACATCTGCGTTATCAGCCATAATTGTATCTAAATTTCTTGTTTTCTAGCAGTTTTCCTGCTTTTACCTACATTCAAACGCACATTGCTTTGGCATTGTTGCGATACCACAATGATAGCCAATTATCATAATTATATGGATATTCTACAGAGAATAAACGCAAATTTAGCCATCATGAGGACTACTGCGCTTTCCGATAGGCACAAAGATGAAAATAGCTCAAAAAAGCGTTATTTTGGTGTCTATTAAAAAAATGAGCCCACTAGTTTACAGAGTAGACTCAAAAATAAACATCTATGTCAAAGTATATATTCTTAGCCTTATCCTTTTGCTTCTTACTTACCGCCCAAGCTCAAGAGGCTATTACCCTTGAAAATTTATGGCAAAATTATGCATATACCGCCAATCGAGTCCCTGGATTCAACTTTCAAAATGATGGGAAGCACTACACGCGGATTGAAGACAATGTAATACGCCAGTATGATCTGACCACAGGGCAGCCTACTATGGATCTGTTCTCTGGTGAGGCGAATAAGATTGATAGAACCTTTGATGGCAAGTTTGACAATTACACTTTCAACGCCGATGAAAGCAAGATGCTGATTTCTACCAATACAGAAGCTATTTATAGACGCTCCTCCAAATCAAATTATTTCGTTTTTGATAAAGCAAACAAATCGCTCAACCCATTATTTGAAGACGGCAAACAGATGTATGCCACTTTTAATGCCCAATCAGATAAAGTCGCTTTCGTCCATGATAATAATCTTTACTACAAAGACTTAAACAATAATCAAGTTACCCAAGTCACCAATGATGGAAAATACAACCATATCATAAACGGCGCTACGGATTGGGTATACGAAGAAGAGTTCGCTTTTGCCAAAGCATTTTTCTGGTCACCTGATGGGCAAAAAATTGGGTTTTACAGATTTGATGAAAGCGCAGTGAACGAATTCACGATGACCAATTTTAGAAATGAGATGTACCCAGAGTATGTCACCTTCAAATACCCAAAAGTAGGGGAGGATAATGCTAAGTTGAGTATACATATTTATGATATCTCTACGCAAAAAACAACCAAGGCGCAGATTGGAGATGACTTCGAGTATATTCCTCGAATTATGTGGACACAAGACGCAAACAAATTGTGTGTCACCAAGATGAACCGTCATCAAAATCAACTAGAGCTTCTTCTTATAGACGCAAAGTCAGGTGCCAGCACAACACTTCTACAGGAAAAGAACAAATACTATATCGACATTACAGATAACTTGACTTTTCTCAAAAACGGCAAACAGTTTGTCTGGACTAGCGAGCAAGATGGTTACAATCACATTTACCTCTACAACATGAACGGTAAGTTGGAGAAGCAACTCACAAAGGGTAATTACGAGGTGACTGCATTCTATGGCGTAGATGAAAAGAACGAGCAAGTATTTTACCAAGCGGCAAAGAACCATCCTACCCAGCGCGAATTGTACAGCATTGGACTCAATGGAAAAAAAGAAACAGAACTGTCTTCTGAGCCAGGCTGGAATGCTGCCCAGTTTAGTAGCACCTTTGACTACTTTGTAAATACCTATTCAGCTGCAGGTTACGCGCCGACCTATACGGTGTACGACCGCAACCAAAAAGTAGTCCGAGCTATAGAAGACAACAAAGGAATGGCGATGGTGCAACAAAAATTAAAAATCGCGCCTGTCGATTTCTTCGATTTCAATACCAGTGAAAACGTGCAATTACATGGCTTTATGATCAAGCCTGCTAATTTTGATGCCAACAAAAAATATCCTGTACTCATGTATGTGTACGGTGGCCCTGGCTCTCAAACTGTAAAGGATCAGTGGGGTGGGCAAAACTACTGGTGGTTTCAAATGATGGCACAAAAAGGATACATCGTAGTGAGTGTGGATAATAGAGGTACAGGTGCCCGAGGCCAAGAATTCAAAAAAATGACTTATCAACAACTCGGAAAATATGAGACCATGGATCAGATCGAAGCGGCAAAATATTTAGCGAAGCAGCCTTATGTAGACGCAGAACGCATCGGTATATTCGGCTGGAGCTATGGAGGATATATGTCTTCCCTTTGTTTGTCCAAAGGAGCAGACGTGTTTAAGACCGCGATAGCTGTTGCACCCGTCACCAATTGGAAATGGTATGACAGCATTTATACAGAACGATATATGCGTACCTATGCGGAAAACAAGCAAGGCTATGAAGAAAATTCGCCAATCAATTTTGCAGACTTTATAGAAGGCAACTATCTGATTGTTCACGGTATGGCAGATGACAATGTGCATTTTCAAAACGCAGCAGAAATGGTCGCTGCCTTACAGAGAAAAAATAAGCACTTCGATTCCCTATACTACCCCAATAGAAACCACGGTATATTTGGTGGCTTGACAAGATTGCACCTGTATACAGAAATGACCGATTTCTTGTTAGAAAAACTGTAGAATACATTTAGATGCAATAAAGAATAATTTTGAAGATGAAGAATACAGAACTTAAAATAAAAAACTCTAGTGGCTATGTGTTGAACGCAAGGTTAGAATTGCCTGCCAATCAGAAGCCTGTTGAATATGCCATATTTGCACATTGCTTTACTTGTAGCAGTAGTTTAAATGCGGTGAGAAACATTAGCCGCTCCTTGACTAGTCATGGTTTTGGTGTATTGCGCTTTGATTTTACAGGTTTAGGCAGGAGCGAGGGGACCTTTGCAGAGAGTCATTTTGGTGCAAACATCAAAGACCTGATCGACGTGCATGGCTATATGACAGAAAACTATAAAGCCCCTAAACTTTTGGTTGGTCATTCCTTAGGGGGAGCAGCTGTTATTGTAGCGGGGTCTAAGTTGCCAGCTGTAGAAGCAGTTGCTACCGTTGGAGCGCCTTCTAGTTCACAACATACTACACATCACTTTTCTCAGCAATTGCAGGATATGGAGGTCAAAGGAAATGTGCAAGTACATATAGGCGGAAGGCCGTTTATGATCAACAAAGAATTTTTAGAAAACTTCAATAACACAAACCTAATCAGTGTTGTCAAAGAATTAAAAAAACCTTTATTGGTTTTGCATGCGCCTTTCGACAAAGTTGTGGGGGTAGAAAATGCACAGGAAATATTTGTTAACGCTTTTCATCCTAAATCTTTTGTCTCTTTAGACAATGCAGACCACCTATTGACTAAACAGTCGGACAGTTTGTATGCGGGTGATGTGATTGGGTCTTGGGCGCAGCGCTATATAATGTCTAAAAAAGAAGATAAGTCGCTCAATACGAAAGGAGAGCAACTGGTCGGTTATTTAAACATGGTGGAAGACAACTTTACAACTTCTATCAAAACCAGTAATCATGCCTTGATCGCAGACGAACCGGCTTCCGTAGGAGGAGATGATTTTGGGGCCTCACCTTATGAGTTGTTAAACGCAGGTCTAGCGGCCTGTACCGCCATGACTTTAAAGATGTATGCTCAACGAAAGAAGTGGGATTTGCAAGAAGTATTCGTGTATGTGACCCATTCCAAAAAGCATGTACAAGATATGGATGACGATGCTGGATCTGCTAATTCTACCTATCTGGACCACATTTCAAAAAAGTTACAGTTTGTTGGAGACTTAACGGAGGAGCAAAAAGATAGGCTCAAAGAAATAGCTTCGCGCTGCCCTGT
>CAYZUW010000246.1:0-6668 GCA_964481325.1 uncultured Saprospiraceae bacterium | reverse complement strand
ACCTGGAATAGTGCGCAAAAATCTTCTGCAGCTAATACTTGAATACAATCTTCTGCACTACAAGAACCAGAACCAACTGTAACACAGTAATCACCTGGAGCTAAATCAGTAATCGTCGCTGTAGTCTCTCCATTGCTCCATGCATATGTATAGTCAGCATCTGCATCTCCTCCCACAGCCAATACTGATGCAGAACCATCTGCGCCACCAACTAAAGTCACGTCGATCCTACTTATTTCTATTAACAATTCAGACTCTGGCTGTTCAACTTCTATTTCAGAAGTAAGCATACAGTTGTTAGCATCAGTGATGGTAACTCCATACACTCCTGCTTCTAGTCCAGTTTGTTGCTGTACTGGTTCTAATCCACCTGTCCACTCAAAAGTAACTGGCTCTGCTGCCGAAAATATATTTACTTGTACTCCACCATCAGCATCTCCAAAACATGTAACATGATTTGTGAGTACTAATTCTGCCTCAAAACCTGAACAATCGGCGAGAGCATCTTCGACAGTAACACAACTTGAGGCCTGACATCCATTGCTATCCATAAGCTCAACACAGTACTCGCCTGGTCCAACAGGTCCCAAATCAAAGTCATCCACTGTATTATCCCATAAGATACTGTACTCTCCATTTCCACCAAATCCGACTGCTGTCAAAAATGCATCAGCTGCTCCTGGACTTGATATAGGTTGTACATTTATTTCTACTTCTAACAATTCTGGTTCAATAACTGTATAACTTCCAGTTGCTTCACAACCATTTCCATCAGTAACAGTGACCTCATACTCTCCAGATCCTAAGTTTGTTTGAATAGCCGTGCTTGGCAAGCTAGGATCATTCCAGGAATAAGTATATGGCTCTTGTCCATTTGATAAATCGATTTGAAGAACAGCATCATTGAATCCCGTACAGGTAATATCTTGAGAAGTAAATGAAAGCGCAAACGTAGAACAATCAGGCGCATTTGCTGCTGCTACAACTACACAAGATTCTGCAACACAACCATTACTATCTGTAACTAAAACACAGTAGAAGTCTGGTGGTAAGTCGGTAAGAATAGCCTGATCACTTGCAAAGCCAATATTATTATCCGCAGTCCAATCTATAATATATGGAGGGGATCCTCCTGTAATTATTACTTCAGCTGATCCGTCGTTCGCATTAGGTAAGGTTTCATTGAATCCAGAAAGCTCTAAACCGAGAGCCATTTCCGGTTCCACGATTTCAGTATCTCCCGACACTACACATCCATTGGCATCCGTAATCGTAACGCTAATTTCACCAGCTAATAAATTTGCATTTACACTGCCATCAAATGAATCTGACCACTCGTAAGTAAATGGTGCTTGACCTCCAGATAAGACTACAGTTGCGGAGCCTTCTGCATTACCTTTACATTCTACTTCTGTAGTAGTGATTTCGGCCAAAGCAAAATCAGCACAAAGATCACTCCCTTCCTGAACAGTATAACACTCTACGAAAGTACAATTGTTAGCATCTGTCAAAGTCAAACAATATTCTCCTGGAAGAAGATCAAAAAGATTACAATTTATATTTGTAAAACCATTCGCTCCAGACCATAAACATGTGAATGGTTCAACTCCAGTATTTGTATCAATAATCAAAGAACCATCCCCTAGCCCAAAACCAGATTCAGGCATTATATTCACTTCGACAGAAAGTTCCTCTGGCTCCGTGATGTTGATAGTTTGCTCAGACTCACAGCCATTCGCATCCGTAACGGTTACAGTTGACTCTCCAACTGGCAGGTTAATTGCTGTCTGACCTGTTTCATCATTCGACCACAAGAAAGTAAATGGTTGTGCTCCGTCTTCTATTATTGCTGTAGCAGAGCCATCAAGTTCTCCAAAACAAGAGATATTATTTTCTAATACTAAAACAATGCTCTCATTAGTAAACCCTAAACAAGGATTTTCTCCAGCGCCAATGGTAGCGCATGCCAATAGAGTACAATTATTTTCATCCGTTACTAGGAGACAATACTCTGCAGGCCCTAGCAAATCAATATTTTGTGTATTTTCTGCAAAACTTTGCGGGCCAGACCAAGCAAATGAATACGTTCCAATACCGCCTGTTACTATTGCATCAATAGCACCATCCATCGCTCCTTCCACAGATTCATTTGATACAGAAAGTTCTATTGATATCTCGTCAGGTTCCGAAATTGTAAATGCTCCATTTGCTGGGCAGCCATCTGCATCCATTACTTCAAGGGTGTAATCACCCGCTGGTGCATTATCTACAGTTGCTGTAGTAAAGTTTCCAGGTGTCCATAAATATGTATAAGGTTCTATTCCTCCTGTAACTACTGCTGAAAGTGTACCGTCGTTAGCTTCAAAACAGGATAAATTTGTACCATCAGTGACAACTTCAATACTAGGACAAACCCTTCCATCTACAGAAGCACCTTTAACAGTAGTACATCCATTGGCATCTGTAATAGTAACTAAGTATATACCACCACCTAATCCACTAATTTCATTGACTCCCATTTGATTATTAGACCAATCGTATTGGTAAGGTGCAGTACCACCAATAACCGTAGCACTAACAGTTCCATCAAGGGCTCCAGGATTTGACTCATCACTAGATTGTAAAATAACGTCAAGAAGTGAAGGCTGTTCAACAATTGCTTCATAGACTGTAAAACATTGGCCTGCATCTGAAACCGTAATATTATATATACCTGCAGCTAGACCTCCTTGCATTGTTACATTCGGACCAGATGGCCATAAAAACTCATATGGTGGTGTACCTCCTGAAGCAGATATCTCAATAGATCCATTCGTATCTTCAAAGCAAGAAACATTCATAATCGTTGCACTTGCAGTAAGTGTACAGTTTAGGTTTTCTATTGAGAAGGTCTCTATCAATTCACAATTATTATTAACATCATTAATAGTGACCGTATAAGTTCCAGCAGGAAGATCATTTATATCTTCCGTGGTTGCTCCATTGGACCATAGATAACTATATACTGATTCATCATCATCTGTGTTTAAGGTGATTGAACCATCGTTACTTCCAGGGCTTGATTCATTAACCACATTTGGGCTGATGTCTGGCGTAACAGCTGGGAATATATCAAAGAAAAATTCTTGTTGACAATCATCTAGTCCAGGGTCTGTTACTACTATAAATAGTGGTCCAGGTGATAAATTATCATTAGTATTTGATATGAGGAATGGAAGAACTGTACCTCCTTGAGACCAAAATACGGAAGCGTTTCCAACAGCCCCTGTAACGGTTACTACACCAGAGCCTTTTCCGTTGCCACCACACTCTGGCTGTATGAGTTCAATATCAATTTCCATCCCACACTCAAATCCGGTAATTTCTACACAATCTTCTTGTGAACATCCATTCGCATCTGTTATAGTTACGCAGTATGTTCCAGCCCGCAATCCGGTCAAGAATGCCTCGGTAAAGTTATTATCATCATCCCATTGGAAAGAGTAAGGTTCTCTTCCTCCAAATCCTTGCGCAATAGCAGAACCATTTCCAGCACCTGGAATAGTAATATCATTCGAAATAACTATAAGCTCTAGAGCATCAGGACCGAAAATATCAACTTCTTGAATGTGTTCACAATCAAACTCCGTATCTATTACAGTAACAGAATATGTTCCAGGGCAAAGATCTTCTAGGGCCTCTCCAGTTTGGCCATTAACATTATTACTCCAAGTAATTTGTGGCTCTTGGACAAATCCATTCAATATCAAATTAGCAAAACCAGTGCATTCATCACCACAAGTCAAATCCCCTTTCGCAATCTGAACACTAGAAGCGCAGCCATCAGAAAGATTTAAGTTATCTATATAAAGGTTATTATTAGAGTAGCCAATATTTACTACTTGTATAACTAATCTATTGGTTCCTGTAAATTGGAATAATTCAACTACTTCATTTCTCCATTCCGTAGGTTCTGGAAAAAATTCAAGTTGTTGTAGAGAAGAAACAGTAGCTAAGTCAGCTCCTCCTTCTTGAAAAACAGTTGTGAATGTATTTCCACAATCGGTAGAAACTCTTATCATAAGAGAATCTTTAGCAGTAAGGCTAGTTGCATCATAATAAGCAACATCAAAAGATAATCGAGGATTATCGATCGAAGAAAAATCTAAAACCGGAAACTCAAGAATATCAATTGAACCAGGAGCATCAGGACTTACAAAATTTCTAAAAAAAACGGAGCCATCGCCTGCACCATAAGCTGAGTAATCTGTTGTTATTTCCCATTCTCTAAAAGTAGATCCTTCTTCAGATTCTACAATATTGGTAGTTGTTGGAAAATTACTTTCATTCTCAAAGTCTTCAAAAATATTTGGATCAAATACGTCCGGAGTTGACAAACTAATTGCTCTTTCATCGTTAAATCCATTTTCATCATCTTCTCCATTCGGTGCAGTAGTCCAAGAGGTAAATTCAAAACTAAACTCAGGTGAGACGAAAGGCGCTAATACAACTTCTTCAGATTGTCCTTTTGCCAAATTACCAGTCCAATTGAATGCGACTGATCCTGGTGTTCCAGAAATTTTGTATCGTATAACACAGGAAGTCAGAGGTGTATCTCCTACTCCATTGACTAAGAGAACAACTGGTGTTATCTCTTCACTACTACAAAACTCTCCATCAGTTGGAGTAACTATTGCTTGAATACCTGCATCATGTTGTAATACAATCGGTGGTCCTCCACCGCCAGTAGGTCCTCCACCACCAGTAGGTGTACCTACTTGACAGGATTGCGCAACAGTGGCTGCACTAGTAACTAATCTATTTCTACTTGCCCATTGGGATGAAGTCCCAAGCGTAACTGCTCGCATCACATCAGCTTGACCATTTGTAAAAGTCAAGGCACAAGCATCAGGCGAGTAATCCATATAATTGATATACATATGTTCTTCATTACCACAAGTAGATGGGCCAGTGAGCCAAGTCGTTCCATTACATGACATACGCTGAATTGCGTTGGTATTAGTCTCTTGATTAGGGGTATCTGAAATACCGTCATCATTGCCACAACCACCAGAGTTCCCCCATACGTGAGGCAATCCCCAACTGTGTCCTACCTCATGGGTTAAAGTTCTTCCACCCTTACCCGTAAATCTATAATCTTGAACAGTTCCATCCAATTGTCCACCAGGAGTTCCGGGAAATGGGAAAAATGCCCAACCTAAAACACCTCCGAACTGAGTAGTACCCGGAATCGGAAGAATCCAAACATTATAATAATCCAATGAAGGCCATCCTGTTTGTGGTTTAATCGTATTCCTGATAAAGTCTCTATCTGGTACACTATTGTACTCATGTCTAATAATACCTGTTGTAGGGTTTCCTGAAGGGTCAACTTCTGCTAGACAGAATTGCAAGTCTGCGTTTCCCTTAATGTCTTCCCATCTTGGAGGGACATCTTGCCAACCAGGATTTTGGGCTGTCAAATCTTCATTTAGTGTTTCTAATTGATCAATGATAGTTTGGTCATCAAGATTTTGTCCTTGTCCAATAGCTTCACCTGGTCTATGAATAATATGGAATACAATGGGCATTGTTTGCAAATCTGCTTGCCTTTGTGTTCTATTTTTTCTAAGCTCTCTTCCTTCAGCTTGCAACTGAGGTAAAATAACATTTGTAAAGTGCTCTAATTTTTTATCATAATCTGGATCAAGTTTACGCATAACGTCTAAACTATGATCATGCCCACAACCATGGTGCTTTGTAGGTTGTAGTGGAATTCTACCTTCTACTTTAGGAGTGACGTCTAAAGTTTCATTCTTTGTGGTATCCTGGGTTGTGGTTATTATTTCTTCTCCTTCAGTTGAGTAGGCAAAAGAATTTGTAGTTTCAGAAACGTTTCCATTAAATGCGACACCTATAGCTAAGGCGAAGAACTTGATAAAATGAAGCATACTTTAAATTTTGTTTTCTGTTTTAATAATGAGTATATCATTAACATCTAAGAATTCCTTAGATAAATTTACTGAGTATTTTTGAATTGCGTATAAAGCAAGTTTAACATATGAAGCGAAACCAAGTTGTTTTATATATGAAATTCAACATATAATCTCGTAAAGCGGACTATTGAGAAAAGTCCACATTCTTCTCTTAAAGATAAGCATTAGGGCATTAAAATGGAGAAAAAAACGATGATTAAACACTTAAAATCTGCCCTTTGTGTCTTTAGAAGTCCATTTTTAGGCGCAAATTCAACCTACGAGAGGTTAAAAAGTTTGGAATAGCAAATTGAGTGTCAAAAACTGTCTTAATAAATGTGTTGGACGCGGTATTAGAGACCTGTAGTAAATTGAATACTTCTAGGCTCAACCAAGTGCTTTTCGAAAATTTCAAGAAATGATTTGGAATTTGGGCACGCTTGAACCTATCCCAAAGTTGAATTGAAAATCCGATATCTACCCTTTGATAGGTAGTAAATCTAAATGAGTTTCTGAAAATTTGGTTATTGCCCTTTATTCCAAATGGAAATCCTGTGCCTACATTCAGATTAAGGTGCATTTTTATATTTTCATTTTTTCTCAAATAATCCTGGAAGAATACCGAAAGAGTCATAAACTGATCTGTAGGTCTTGGCACATTATCCACTTCAAAAGCCTCAGGATTTCCGAATTCTCTTTCCATATGCTGCACAC
>CAYZUW010000245.1:0-6673 GCA_964481325.1 uncultured Saprospiraceae bacterium | reverse complement strand
GAAAAGCGATTAGACAAAGCGATGGACACCGTTATTTGTTTTGGAACAGCATTCATCGCATAGATATCAGACACATTGACAACAACCGCCTTGTAGCCGAGATGCTTGAGTGGTGTGTACATAAGGTCAAAATGAATTCCCTCGATGAGCATGTCAGTGGAGACGACAGTGAGCATGTTGCCACTATCTAGAATCGCAGCATCATCCCCAATCCCTTTCACTGTAGACTCATTGAGTAAAGGAAAACCTTTGGTAAGATGGTCAATCAAACCAAATTCACCAAGATCATTTACGTCTGTTCGCTTTTCCTTTTCTGCCATTATTTTTTAGTGTAAAAGTAAGATTATTTGAATAGTTCCTTAGGCTCGGGAATACAAAAATGAACCCTTATGCACCCTTATTGTGTTTGGCGACCTCATTCGTCAGCCACACAAATTTTTCCACAGAAACTCGCTCTGGTCTTTGCATAAAAAAATCATCTTTCAAAAGCGCTGAATCCTTCAAAAGAGACTTCATTGTATTGCGCAGCATTTTTCGACGTTGACTAAAGGCTAATTTGACGACCGTTTTAAACAATTTAGGGTGTGCAATTTCTGTCTCTTTTTCATTGCGTGTCAATCGAATGACGCCAGACATCACTTTTGGAGGCGGGTCAAAATGTTGATTCCCCACATCAAACAGATACTCTCCATCATAATAGGCTTGTGTAAGTACACTGATGACTCCATAGGCTTTTGATGTAGGTGTAGCGACGATACGCTGTGCGACTTCCTTTTGGAACATACCTACCATCTGAGGAATAAGGGCTCGATGTTCTACCATCTTGAATACAATTTGACTAGAGATGTTATATGGATAATTGCCAATGAGCATAAATGGCTGCCCATCAAAAACCTCATTCAAATCTACCTTTAGGAAATCAAATTGCATGATTCTTTCTGTCAGAGACTCGAATTTACCTTCTAAAATAGGGATCATGTCTCTATCTAGTTCGACTACCCTGAGGTCAAAACCTCGATCAATAAGGTATTTGGTGAGCATACCTTGTCCAGGACCTATTTCTAGAACCCTTTCATTAGACACTTCTGTAAGTAGACCTTGAGCAATTTCATGAGCGATATCCTCATTATTTAGAAAATGCTGACCAAATGACTTTTTTGCCTTCATATCGTACTATGCTTGGGTAATAAATTTTGAGTCACTGTAAATCAGAATGTTGTAGCAAGGTAGTTCTTGTAGTAATTAATTGAAAATCAGTATTTTATTGAGTTGTGATTTGCAATTTTAGCACAAATTACCGAATCGTATTGTATTATTGATTGGGCAAAGCTACTACTTTGGACCAACTAATGCTCGACTTGCAAGTAATTTGCTTAAACGCCTAGTCTAGAGTGCTGCATTATGGCTAAAAAGTCCATATTTAGCTAATAAACCCTTTATTTAATTATCTTTGCGCATCGTTTTGAAAACCTATTCGTAGACTATCAAGATGTATAACGCAAAGACTCAACCGAAAAAATGAAGTGTGCATGATTACCAAATTATCAAGCGTTAAGGCGTACAATAAAAAAGACAACCTAATTGTCTTGACTGATAAATCTAATTTGAGTTGGGCCAAAGACTTGTTAAACAAGGAAGAGATTTTATATCTAAAGACAGCCTTAAAGAATGACATCTTCAACGTAATGTTCCCTAAGGCTTCCAAAATAATTTTGGTTCAAGCTTTGAATACGGTGGGTACATACTACGAACAAAGGGAAGAAGCAAGAATTTTTGGATCAGAGGCGCTTCATAAATTAGAACAGCAAAAGATAAAGAAAGTAACCATCATCAATGAAAGAAGCCAAAACCATGTGCTCGATTTTATTGAGGGGATGGTTTTGACCAGTTATCAGTTTATAAAATATTTTTCTGATAAAAAAGAAAAAAAACATCATCTCGAATCCATTCAAGTATCGAAAGATATAGCCCCTGCCAACGAACTTAAAGACTTGATGTCAACTTGTGAAGCAGTTTGTGCGGCAAGAGATTTGGTCAACGAACCCCTTTCTTATTTGACAGCAGCCCAGTTGAGTTTAGATATCAAGAAACTTGGAAAAGCAGCTGGCTTCAAAGTAACGGTCTTTGATGAGAAAAAAATAAAAGCCCTTAAGATGGGGGGAATATTAGCGGTCAATGCTGGAAGTTTTACACCACCTCGGTTTAATATACTGGAATACAAACCAAGTAAGAAAGCAAAGAATGCTAAACCTATTGTTTTAGTAGGGAAGGGGATAGTGTATGATACGGGAGGACTGAGTCTCAAGCCAACTGCTAATAGCATGGATCGCATGAAAGCAGATATGGGTGGAGCGGCTTCTGTAGTAGGCACCTTCGTCGCTATTGCTAAAGCCAAGCTTCCTGTCCACGTCATTGGGTTGATACCCGCGACAGACAATCGCCCAGGCAACAATGCTTATGCACCTGGTGATGTTATAAAAATGTATGATGGCTCTACAGTAGAAGTTAAGAATACAGATGCAGAGGGAAGAATGGTACTTGCGGATGCCTTGCATTACGCCAAGAAATATAAGCCAGAACTAGTACTTGATTTTGCAACCTTGACTGGAGCAGCGGTGCGCTCAGTAGGTACTGAAGGAATAAGTATGATGGCAAATGCCAATGAGGTGATAAAAACTAAGATTAAGAAAAGTGGATTTAGTGTCCACGAACGAATAATAGAATTTCCATTGTGGAAAGAGTATGGTGAGCAGATGAAATCAAACATTGCTGATCTGAAAAATTTAGGAGGTCCATACGCAGGGCATATTACGGCTGCTAAATTTTTAGAACACTTTACAGGCAAAAAATATCCATGGGTACATTTTGATATCGCAGGGCATGCCTACTTGACACGGCCCAACGCCTATAGACCTAAAGAAGGTACTGGAGCAGGAGTAAGATTGATGTTTGATTTTTTAAAAAATTATTAGAATGAAGATAGGAATAACAGCAGGAGATATAAATGGAGTTGGGTTAGAGGTTGTCATCAAAGCATTAGCAGATAAACGTATTCTTGGTCAATGCACTCCTGTAATCTATGTCAACAGTAAAGTACTGGTGTATCATAAAAATATAGTTGAAAAAAATAACTTTAATTTTCAAACAACTAAAGGTGCAAAGTCTTTACAAGAAGGTAAAGTGAATGTTATCAATTGCTTTCCAGACAACGTAAATATCAATTTGGGGGAAGCTACTTCTGAAGGAGGGAGTTGTGCTCAAAAGTCTCTAGAAGCAGCCCTGCATGATTTTAACAATGG
The DNA here is from genome assembly GCA_964481325.1 of uncultured Saprospiraceae bacterium. GTDB lineage: Bacteria > Bacteroidota > Bacteroidia > Chitinophagales > Saprospiraceae > JALZVN01. The sequence continues at coordinate 3,374 of CAYZUW010000245.1, read as the reverse complement.
AGATATAGATGCTATCGTGACAGCGCCAATTAATAAGAAGGCGATGCAGATGGCTAAGTTTCCTTATCCTGGACATACGGAGTTTTTTACAGATCAGTATGCGGTCTCGGACTCTATGATGTTTATGGTGGATGATAATTTGAGGGTTGGACTTGTGACTAACCACCTAGCCATAAAAGATGTGGCAGCAAATGTCACTAGAGAAAAGGTGCAGCAAAAACTAAACATTATGTATAGCTCGCTGCGCGAAGATTTTGGAATAGTAAAACCAAGAATTGCTATTCTTGGATTGAATCCACACGCTGGCGATGGTGGAGCCATAGGCAGCGAAGATGATGACATGATTAGGCCTTTAGTCATCGACGCTAAGAAAAAAGGTAGATTTGTCAATGGACCGTATCCTGCAGATGGTTTTTTTGGTACAGGTATGCATAAGAAATTTGACGGTATACTAGCTATGTATCACGATCAAGGATTGGTTCCATTCAAAGCATTGTCTTTTGGTAGTGGAGTGAATTTTACAGCTGGTTTGCCATTAGTGCGTACTTCACCAGACCATGGCACTGGATATGATATAGCAGGTAAGGATTTAGCCAACCCTTCTTCTTTTAGGGCAGCTTTATTTACAGCTATCGATGTAGTTAAAAATCGAAAGGAGTTCAAATTGAATCATGATAATCCTTTGAAGAGCCGCAAAAAAAGGTTGGAAAATTCTGTAGACGAAGCATTGCCATTAGACAAATCTTCGAAGTAGGTTTAACGCATCATTAATTATCCAATATAGGGTATTATCTGCTTTAGTCGATTTCGAATTCGTAGCCAATTATCGGCTTTTGTGGAGAAGGTGTAGAAAAAGAATTAGGATTATCTAAATCGTCTAGGTTATACTTTTTGATAATTTTTACCAACTTTTCTGCGTACTTATTATCGTGGCTATAGATACATTTCTGAAGTCCAGTTGCCCACGATTTGTAGTCATAATAACTGTATCTAAAAAGAGGACGACATGTGGTCTCCTCCATCAATAAATTAGTATAATCAATAAAGCTATTCGCAGCATCAGCGTAGGTTTTATAACAAATAGCTGGAATATCGCTTTTTGTATTACTAAAGGAAGTGTCACCATTCCATCCTGTACCGCACTTTGTCGCAAAGTGATTATTGTTGTCAATGGCCAAGGAATTAGTGCCTGATTCAGATAGTAGAATCGCTTGTGCCAAAAGGATGCTAGCCGGAATTCCACTACGTTTCATTTCTTGCACTGCTATATCATGATATTGCTCGATGTAGGCAGAAATCTCCAAGTTGCTAGGCTTATTTGCCATCAAGAAATTTGTAAAAAGCAAAAATGTAAATAAGATATATAAGGTTCTCATATTAATTAACAGTTGTGTTGAATGAGTGTCCGTTCACAACTATTATTAGACATGATTTCAATCTAAAAACTCATGGAATCCTAAAATATTCCATTTTTTGAAATCCACTAGTCTCTAGATTAAATTCAAGTATAATGTGCAGATTACATACAAGAAAATTACTATTTGTATTGCTGGTTATGTGACGTCTTAATTTTTGTATTTATCCTCCTTTTGCAGCAAATAAATAAGAATAAAGAAACTTGATAGCATGAATTCTTGTTATTGGGGTACTCGGAGCAAATATACAGGACTAAGATATGTGACATTATAGCGGATTATTGTAGAGATAATTTACTCGATTGAGCGTTGTTATTTCTAAAATAGGCTATTTTTGTGGCACAAATAAATTTTAATAACAATGGTATTGTATTGCCATTTCTAAAAGTTGTATTTGTAATGGCGAAAGAAAATTTACCTAAGACTAGATACTCTGATGCTGAGTTAGAAGAATTCAGAGTGCTCATTACTGCAAAAAAGGAAAAAGCAGAGCAAGAGCTTAGTTTTTACTTGTCTCAATTGTCAGAAACGTCAGATACGGGAGATGGGAAAAATAAAGGATTTGAAGATGGAAATAGTACGGTCGAAAGCGAACGTCTCAGCACTATGGCCAATAGACAAAGAAAGTATATCCAACATCTTCAAAATGCATTGGCTCGTATAGACAATAAAGTATTTGGAATCTGCCGAGAAACTGGAAATCTTATTTCAAAGGAAAGACTTCGCGCCGTACCCCATGCTACGCTCAGTATAGAAGCAAAGCAGAAAAGATAATCAAAAGAAGAATTAGTATTGAATCGTAAAACTGCCGTTTTTTTAGTAATCCTGATTGTACTTGGATGTGATCAGGCACTCAAGATTTGGGTAAAGTTGAATATGGCTTACGCTTCAGATATCCAACTCATAGGAAAAGAGCTATTCAGATTGCATTTCGTAGAGAACAATGGGATGGCTTTTGGTATCTCCTTTGGCGGCGAAATGGGCAAGTTGTTTCTTACACTCTTCCGTATCCTCGCAGTATGTGCCTTAGGGTATTTCATAAATTTACTCATTGAGAAAAAAGCATCTTTAAGCCTTATTATTAGTTTCAGTTTAATCCTTGCAGGTGCTCTTGGAAACATTATCGATAGCACCTTTTATGGAATTCTTTTTTCGAGCAGTTATCATGGAGGCCTGGCGGAGTTTATGCCCGCGGAAGGAGGCTATGGAAGACTATTTCATGGCAAGGTAGTAGACATGTTGCATATAGTGCTGCTTAAAGGGGTTTACCCAGAATGGGTTCCGTACTTGGGCAATACGCCTTTTTTGTTTTTTAAACCAGTATTCAACATTGCTGATGTCGCTATATCCGTTGGAGTGATCAACATAATTTTATTTCAGAGAGCTTTTTTCAAAGGAGAGCATATTGAAGAAGAGCCAATCGATGAGAAAGAAAAAATTCAAGAAGAAGAAATAGATGCTTTTCAGGGGGGTACCACTGAAGACAAAGAGTAGTAGTATTTATATTTATCTATTTAGCAGTCTTAGGCATCAATGTCTACATCTTCAGAATAAAAATTATCCACTGCGTTTACAGCTTTTCCAATCTTGTCATAATCGATACTATAATGGATGAATTTACCTTCACGGTTTGTATTGACGATACCTGCTAGACGCAATATACGTAGATGTTGAGAAGTGATTGATTGTTCTAGATTGAGGGTATTGTAGATTTTATTGACATTGATATGGTCATTTTCGTCAATAAATTTGAGAATCTGCATTCTTAACGGGTGAGCCAAAGCTCTTAGAATCTCTGTAGATTCGCTAAGCTTTTCGGTGTCGATTGCCTCTGGTGCTTTTCTCATTTTTCGATTTGTTTTGTTAGGTTGCTATCCAAATAATACAAAAATAAATGACAACAATGTTCTCGTATTAAAAATAGTAGTAATTAGTATTGAGGTCAATACACATATATAT
>CAYZUW010000244.1:3051-6718 GCA_964481325.1 uncultured Saprospiraceae bacterium | reverse complement strand
CAATAGTCGAAATTCTTCTAAGACAAACTATCTTTTTAGGCTATATAGCACATACCACTCAAAATGATTTAAATGAAAATACTTATCATTGGTGGAGGTAATATGGGTCCTACTTATGCAAAAAGCTTTTTGCTTTCCAAGATTACTACCACTTCCGACCTAATGATTTTAGAGAAATCAACAGAAAAGGCATCTAGTCTACGAGATATGAATATGGGTACAGTTTATACCAAGCCAGATGTCTGTTTGCACAAAGCGGACCTAATAATATTAGCTGTAAAACCCCAGGATGCCGCTATGCTTTTTTCTTACATCAAGCCACAAGTCGATGACCAACAAGTATACTTATCGATCATGGCTGGAGTAAAAATTGAAACCATAGCCCAAGAGCTGGGAGCAAAAAAAATAATCCGGGCAATGCCTAATCTGCCCGCCCAAATTGGGATGGGTATGACCGTCTTCACTTCTAATGATGATGTAACTCGAATAGAGTTGGTCATGGTCCAGAATCTAATCAATACCACTGGTAAATCTATCTATGTAGACAAAGAAGAGTTGATAGATGCCTCTACTGCTATCTCAGGCAGTGGTCCAGCATACGTATTCTTTTTTATAGACGCTATGATGAAAGCTGCCGCCGAATTGGGGTTCAATGAATCAGAAGCTGCACTACTAGTGAATCAAACTTTTAAGGGAGCCGTTGACCTATACAACAAACACAATTTTTCCTGCAAAGAATGGATTCAAAAAGTAGCTTCTAGAGGAGGAACAACAGAAGCTGCCATTCACACATATACAGATCTAGAAGTGCAAAACGATATTATAAGGGGCGTCCATGCGGCTATGGGCAGAGCGATAGAACTTGGCGAAGAAATACAAATTAAGGTTGATTAAAAACTAATACCTAATGCGATTACCTAGGTAATGCATCTAGCATACGCTCCACTATATGAGCTCCTTGTTCGAACCCTTTGTAATCACCTTGATTTTTGAACCATGTTATCTGGCGTTTGGCGTATCTGCGGGTGTTTCGTTTGATCAACGATATGGCGGTGGTTTCATCTATAAGTCCATCAAAATGATCAAACCATTCTGAATATCCCACCGTTCTCAAGGCATTTAATGCTCTTTGTGGATAGAGCGAAAGCGCTTCTTCTTTTAGGCCTTCTTTCAACATCAAATCTACCCGCAAATTTATCCTCTCATAAAGGCTTTCTCTATCCATTTCTATTTTGAAGGGTAAAATATTGAAGGGTCTTTTGACTGGGGATTTGCGTAAAAATGAAGAAAACGGTTTATTAGTAGCTCTTGTTACTTCCAATGCTCTGATGACTCTTTGTGGGTTGTTTTTGTCAACTTTGGCGAAATATGTAGGATCGCTTTTTTCTAATTCTTTGACTAAAGAGAATAGTCCATTCTCGTCTAACTCTTGATTAAGGGTTTGTCGAAAGGATGCATCAATTGCTGGAAATTTATCTAAGCCATTGATGATAGCATTCAAATAAAGGCCAGATCCGCCAGTGAGAATACAATGAGTATTTTTCTGAAAAAGGCTATTTAATAAATCTAAAGTATCTGTCTCAAATTTCCCTACAGAGTATTCCTCCGTAATTGACAGAGAGTCAATAAAATGATGTTTGGCTTGCGCTTGTTCCTCTGTGGTAGGCTTAGCCGTCCCAACCTTCATTTCACGGTAAAATTGCCTAGAATCTGCTGAAATAATATCACAACCTAAGCTATTAGCCAAGGCGATAGAGGTACTTGTCTTACCTACTGCTGTAGGTCCGCCAACTACAATCAAATACTTGTTGTGATTCATATGCCCAAAGTACAAAAGCTTATTATATATGTGGCTTAAGAGCAAGCAAACTATCACAAAGCAATCATAGCACAGTAAAAAAATACGATAAAACATAGACAAAAAGCCCACAGACAAGGCTATACTTATTTTTGAATAACTAAAATAGATGCTAATTCAAAAGCTTGTTATATATTGGTGACTGCTTTTCACACAATTTTGAATATTTTTATCGTTCAGAAAAGGTAATAAAGAAATAAGTTGAGATAGTATATGTTTTATACACCCTTAAAATATTTGGCTCGTGTTGCCATAGGTGTCAATTTCAAAAAAATTCAATTTTCGAATTTGGATAAGATACCTGATGGTAAGCCTGTTTTATTGGTTACTAACCATCCTACCGCCTTTATTGAGCCTTGTATATTTGGCTCCTATCTCGAAAGGCCCGTGAATTTTATAGTTAGAGGAGATTTATTTAGAAAACCACTCTACGGTAAGTTTTTGAGGGATATACACATGATTCCTATTTTTAGGGCATCAGAGGGCTTTGACAATCTAAAAAATAACTATGGCACCTTTGAATACTGTTATGACCTTTTGAATGATAATCAACTCATTCAAATACTGGCAGAAGCAAGTACGCAACAAGTAAAAAGATTGCGCCCGCTCAAAAAAGGAACAGCTCGTATGGCTTTTGGTGCCTTAGAAAAACACGGTCGAGACCTAGATATCCAATTGGTTCCATGTGGCATCAATTATACCGCTGCGGACAAATTTCGCTCTGATGTAATGATCGCCATTGGAGAGCCTATATCTATTCAAGACTATTTGAAGAGTTATGACGAAAACTCCAACAAGGCTGTAAGATCCTTGACGGATAAGCTCGAAGTCGAGATGAAAAAACTCATCATCTATGTAGAAGATGATAAAGCGGATACCTATGAGCAGCTTTTTGAGATGGATCGCAATGATAATCTTCAACCTATCTTCCCTATCTATGATGAACAGGGAGATGTCAGATTTCAAAGAGAATATGATATTGCTGACCAGCTCAATCAAGCGGAGCCTGAACAACTTGATAACATCTCCAAAGAAGTGATGGCTTATAAAAATGAATGTACTAGATTAGGCATTACTGATTTTGGTGTCCGCAGACAAGAATTTGCAGAATGGTCAAATATTTTGATTCTTGCCTTAGGATTTGTTCCTTTTTTAGTAGGGCGTATCGGTACTTATTTACCTGTCTACCTAAGCCATCTCTTAGGCATCAAGAAGATTAAGCAAAAAGAATTTGTAGCTTCTGTTAAATTAGCAAGTGGCATTGTATTCTCATTGATTTATTATATCTTTTTGATTGGCCTTGCCTTTTTCTTCACGCCTTGGACTGTGTTAGCTATTGCACTATTATTACCTTTCCTAGGATACTTCTCTGTTGTGTACAAAGAATTTTTTGAGCACTTTCTCGAAGCAAGAAAATTCCAAAACTTGGATGAAGCCACTAAAAACGAGCTTCTGCAAATGCGTCAAAGATTAGCTCCTAATCTTAGTCTGTCAGCAAGTAAGCCATAATTTATTACTCTTTATTTATGGTATAGGTATTCACTGTTGTATCAAGTCGCTTTTATATCAAATTTTATCTTAGCCCTATAGATATTTGATAAGCCTTGGACTAGCGCTGAGGAAAGGTGCGACGGAGGAGCAGACACCTAAATGGATAGGTAGGTAGCGATGGCATGTTTAGGTGGCCGAGCGCACAGCGAGCCTTGTATCATAGCGACCTGACCAAACGGTGCGTAGCAATCAAGGTCCAGTGGACCTTGATAGTGAGGGAACTGCTGCTAACCAGCAGCAGCATGGTAGGCCCATAAA
>CAYZUW010000244.1:0-2951 GCA_964481325.1 uncultured Saprospiraceae bacterium | reverse complement strand
TGCTGCTAACCAGCAGCAGCATGGTAGGCCCATAAACGAGGCGATTATATATTTAGTACACCTATTGATAATGAGTATTCGAAAAAGGAAATGGTATCTCCTAAGTTCTGTTTATTTGTTTATCGCTATAAAATTAAAACCAGTAATTGTATGGGGACCAAAAAAAATAAAAAAGGGAATACGACAAACACATTCCCTTTTTTAATCTGCAATATCTGGCATAAAGTACGCTTAGAGATTGCGGGTGTTGAAAGTATCGCCTTGGGCTAAATCCCCTGTTTGCAACCCTTTCATAAACCAACGTACTCTTTGCTCTGATGTACCGTGTGTGAAAGAATCTGGCACCACATAGCCTTGTGATCTTTTTTGAATCGTATCATCTCCAATGGCGTTAGCTGCAGTGAGTGCCTCTTCGATGTCTCCTTCTTCTAAGATGCCTTTCATTTTTTCTGCATGATGTGCCCAGACGCCCGCCAAGAAATCTGCTTGTAATTCTAGTCTAGTCGAGAGGTCATTATACTCTGCCTCACTTACTCGACCTCTTTTTTTATGCACTTCATCTGTGATTCCGAGCTGGCGTTGTATGTGATGTGCCACCTCGTGCGCTACCACATAGGCCATAGCAAAGTCCCCAGGCGCTCTAAATTTTTCTTTAAGTTCTCTATAAAAGCTCAAATCAATATAAAGCTTCTCATCTCCAGGGCAGTAAAAAGGTCCTGCGGCCGATGACGTATGACCACACGCTGATCGGACAGCGCCTTCAAATAAGACTAAAGTGGGAATACGATAATTACGACCTAATTCCTCTCTGAATAGCTTGACCCAAACGTCTTCCGTATCTTTGAGTGTAACGGATACAAATTCTGCCAACTCATCTCCTGCCCCACCAACTTGCCCTCGGGGAGCAGATTGCTGCTGACTAGGTTGTGAACCTGTAGCTCCTCCCTGAAGTAATCCTGATATATCAACATCGAAAAGCATAGATACGAGGAATACTAGAATAATTGCACCTATACCTAGGCCCCCAGCAGTACGTGCTCCACCTCCGCTACGTCCTCTTCTATCTTCTACATTTTGGCTTTTTTCTCTTCCTTGCCAGCGCATATTTGAAGTTTAAAGGTTAAAAATATTTAAAATTAATACAATCCAACTATATAATACTTATAAATGATAATCTTTACACTCAAAAAACCGTTTAACCAAGTATAATACACAGTTTTATGCATAAATTATTAATTACAGTTTTTCTTTCCTTGGCCGTGGCCATTGGATCTATCAATGCCTCTTACATAACGCTTCCTATGGGAGAAGATCAAAAAGATCACCTCAAAGCATATGGTATCACCTATTGGGTGCTCAATGCGGGAGTAGAAGCGTATTGGCTCTTAAATTTCAACGGAGGAACATTTGCCTTTAAACATAATAAGGTTTTTGAGAAAGAATGCCTCACAAGGGGGGTTAGTTATAATGTTATTCCTGATGCCCAATTCAGTAAAATACAGCTAGATATCTCTAATCCTGAGGTCAATCAGGATGTAATAAAACTAGAAGTAGCTCCAAAAATAGCGGTATATACACCTACTGTAAATACCCGTGGTGAAAAGGTACAACCCTGGGATGATGCAGTAACTATGGTTTTGACCTATGCCGAGATACCTTATGATATGATATATGATCGTGAAGTACTTGATGATAAACTTACTGAGTACGATTGGTTGCATCTACATCACGAGGATTTTACGGGTCAATACGGCAAATTTTATAGAAGTTTTCACAACCAAACCTGGTATAAAGAAACGGTTAGAAGGATGGAAGAATTGGCTGCTGACCTTGGATACAAGAAAGTTTCACAACTCAAATTGGCAGTGGTAAAGAAGATACAAGAGTACGTTGTAGGTGGTGGATTTATGTTTGCAATGTGCTCTGCTACAGATACTTACGACATTGCCTTGGCAGCTGAGGGCTTAGATATATGTGACCATATGTATGATGGGGACGGCCAAGATGCGACTGCTCAATCCAAACTGGACTATAATAAAACTTTTGCTTTTAAAGATTTCAAACTGAAGACCGATCCTTTGGTCTATGAATACAGTTCTATTGACCATGGTGATAATAGTAATCCTAAACGTAGAGTTACGGCCAAGACGGATTATTTCACTTTATTTGACTTCTCTGCAAAGTGGGATCCTGTGCCTTCTATGTTGACACAATGCCACACTAGAACGGTCAAGGGTTTTATGGGACAGACTACGGCATTTCTTAAGAACCAAATCAAGTCAAATGTATTGATAATGGGTGAAAATAAGCCAGCAAATGAAGCTAGGTATATCCATAGCACGATAGGTGAAGGCTTTTGGACATTCTATGGCGGACATGATCCAGAGGATTATCGTCACTTCGTGAATGACCCTGAGACGGACTTGAGCTTACATCCCAATTCTCCTGGATATAGGTTGATTCTCAATAATGTATTATTTCCTGCAGCCAAGAAGAAAAAGCGTAAGACCTAATAAATACAAAGGTCTATTAACGTTTGCTTAACCTAGTTAGATTTCCACAAATCGTTTGTAGAGTATAAACGAGTTTGAATATGATAATGAATATGAAATATTTACCTCTTGTCCTGATGATGGGCTTTTTTACTACTTTTCTTACTGCTCAAACCAATCAATATCTAAGTGGCAAGGATAGTGATCCTGAGGCTGTGGCGCTTTTAAATAAATTAAAGGTCAAATATGAAGGGTTTGAGAATATGAAAATGGACTTTTCCTTGGAAATAGAAATTCCAGAAGAGGATAAGATTGTCCAAAAAGGAGAAATTTTTCAAGAGGATAAGCTATTTCACCTTGATTTAGAACAACAATCCGTTACTTCAAATGGAGAAACCGTATGGATCCATTTGAAAAATAATAATGAAGTTCAAATTCATAACGCCTCAACTCTAGAAG
>CAYZUW010000243.1:0-6724 GCA_964481325.1 uncultured Saprospiraceae bacterium | reverse complement strand
AAGTGGTACCCCGACTCCTTTGTCGGGGTAGGAACGGATAGCACGACCACATCTAAACGTAGGCATCGCCGAAGTGTAGATAGTGGTTAGCCCCAAAAATTATAGATAAAGAATCTTAAACTAAAAAAAGACTTTACCTCACAGAGCTGTTTTATCTCAAATAAGACCTAAAAACGATAGCTTAGTTCTAAAAATATTTAGAAAAACTCTTAGTTAGATTAGAAACCTATGATTTTCAACAGAACACATATTATAATATAGCATTTTTTATTACCTTGAACTGATAACCTAGTAATTACAAGACACTACGTGATATGATTTTTAGACAAATAGTAATTCTTATCTTTTCTGTCCTTACCATGTTTTTTGGCCATAAGTATTATAAAAATTTCTGTATGGAATCTGGATGCTGTGCAGGTTCAGTGGTTGATGTTACTAGTAACTCGTCTGCCTTATTATTCGGTTGGGATGATGAGAAATTGATCACTGGTGAAGGATTTGATGCATACAAGGCTGAGATGCTAGCAGGGATGTCATCAGAAAAGGTACTAGAGATAACAGGAGATTATTTTGCTGATGAAACAAATGATACTGAGCATAAAGATTTGGGTGAAGCCAGAGCTGTTGAGATTGGTGAGTTACTTAAAAAAGATAATCCAGAACTAAAATACATTGCTCTAAGTAAACTGGTAGACGAAAGAGAAGGAGTTCGAACAAATCGATTTGAAAGCATCACCTATGCATGGAAGGCAGCTAAAGATGACAGTGAATATACAATAGAGATTTCAGATACAAAGGATGCGAAAATATTGTTTCCATTTAATTCTACGGATAGAATAGAAAGTGGAGAAGTCTCTAATTATTTAAGCAGTGTTGCCAACAGATTAAATGCAGATAATAATCTTATAGCCTATATAGTAGGGTATGCAGATAATATTGGAGAACCTGGCGCTAATCGAAGACTTTCAGAAAGAAGAGCAAAGAAAATAAGAGACTTTTTACGTAAGCAAGGAGTATCTAGAAAACAAATCGTTACAAGTGGTAGAGGAGAAGCGGATAGTATCGCCTCAAATGCTACGAAAGAAGGAAGACAAGAAAATCGACGTGTAGAAATCACGATTAAATAAATAAGAAAATTTGTAAAGTAAAAATATAAGAAATCATGCAACTACTAATTGATTGTAATACATGGCCACTTTTGTATCTCCTTACAGGAGCATTGATGTGGCTATTTGGTTGGTTATTTGGAAGATCTGGGATGAGTAAGTATAAAACGGAAATAGAAGGACTCACTGGAGATAATAAAAGCTTGACCGATAAAAATGTTCAACTTGAAAAAGATGTGAAAATAATCAAGAGTGATTATGATCGAACAAACAGTAGTTTGATTTCAGCAAAAAACAGCCTAACAGAAAGCAACAATAAGTATAATACGACCTTGTCGAAATACAGGATGCTGGAAACCGAAAGGAGTAATATCCAATCTCAGCGAGATAAGTTATTGGCAGCACAAAAAGAATGGGAGATAGACAAAGCAAAACTGCAGGAGAATTCTTTAGAGGCAGCAGATGCTAATATTTCCAATAAAGCTATTGCAGACTTAAAAGCTAAATTGGCTGAGACAGAAAGAGAATTAGCGGCTTGTAAAGCTTCGAAAGTGAAGGAAGATAAAGTGTCTTTTGTGGCACCTCCTCCTCCTGCACCGCCAATGGGAGAAAATGCAAAAATAAATCAGCTAGTATCGAGTAACGAACCAAGACCTACTAATACGCCAAAATCTGTTTCGTCTTCTGGCCAATCTGGTATGGGTGCGCACTTTAAGAATACTAACTTGCAAATTTTAGAAGGCGTCGGTCCAAAAATAGAAAGTATTTTGAAAGACGCAGGGTATACAACCTGGGATGCTATAGCTAATGCTTCAGATGCAGATTTACAAAAGGTACTCGATGATGCAGGCCCTAGATATAGAATGCACAACGCTTCTGATTGGTCTGCGCAATCTAAATTTGCTGCTAATGGACAATGGGATAAATTGGTGCAATATCAAAAAGATATGGACGGCGATGCTAGTGAGCCAAACTCTAAAGCGGAGAAATTATTTTTCAAAGCGATGGGATTTGCTGCAGCTAAACCAAGTGACCTCAAAGTGGTAGAAGGAATCGGGCCAAAGATCGAAAGTCTGTTGAAAAATGCTGGAATCCAAAACTGGTCTATGTTAGCAAGCAGCAGTGTAAGTAGGATTCAGGATATCCTAACGGCTGCTGGAGATAGATATAGATTGGCAGATCCTGGTACTTGGCCAAAACAAGCTGAATTAGCGAACCAAGGTAAATGGACAGAATTGAAAGAATATCAAGATTTTCTATCAGGAGGAAAAGCCTAAAATGAAAAGAGAGTTTACTCCAAAATAGATTTAAAGGAATTTTAAAAGTGCCCTAAGAATAAATTTTCTTAGGGCACTTTTTATTTTATTTGATATAAGCTGCAGCGTGTTTAGCGATATATTTACCTATAATATCGAATTCGATATTGACAAGATTATTTTCTCTCAGCGTAGAGAAGGTAGTATGATGATAGGTATAAGGAATGATCGCAACGCTGAACTGGTCATAGCTAGGATTTACGACAGTGAGACTGACGCCATTTATGCAAACACTGCCTTTGTCTACTAGAAGTGTATTATGATTACTATCAAAAGAAAAGGTGAAAACCCAACTTCCATTTTCTTCTTTGATAGAAACACATTTTGCAGTTGTATCTACATGGCCTTGTACCATATGTCCATCTAATCTAGCGTTTGGTGTCATGGCTCTTTCTAAATTTACCGTACTGCCTTCTTTCAATGCTCCGATGTTAGATCGATCTAAGGTTTCTTTAATAGCAGTTACTGTATGACTTTGAGCATCTTTCCGAATAACAGTTAAGCATACTCCATTGTGCGCAACAGACTGATCTATTTTGAATTCATTAGAAATAGCAGACTCAACAGTAAAATCTATATTTGTGCCCTTTTGTTCTATTTTGACAATTCTACCAAGATCTTCTATGATGCCTGTGAACATATTACCTTCCTTTTCTTAATTCAATAAATCCTTCTAACAAGTTAGGACTTTCTACTACTCCGGAGACTCTTCTTTCAAAAACTTTACACACATAAAAATACACGCCATCCGATAAGATCTCATCATTCTCATTAGTTCCATTCCAATTTATCTCTGGATCTGTATTTTGGTGTACAAGATTTCCCCATTGATTGTATATTTTAATATCAATACTTTCAATAAATCTAAAAGGGAATGGAATAAATAAATCGTTGGAACCATCTCCATTTGGTGTGAAAGCATTAGGGAGTTCATATAGAGGACAGTTGTCTACACATACAATATTACTTGATTCACTTTGATTACCAACACTATCTCTCGCAACTACAAAATAACATCCTGCAATTCCATCTACAGGACTATGTATAAATTCTGTGTTGTCTGCAGGATCTACTGTACCAATAGAAGTAAACTCACCACCTTCAACAGGAGTGAAGAATATTTCGTATTCGATAACATCATCAGTATCTGGACATTGTTCATTTGGATTGGTCCATTCAAGGTTGTTTTCAAATAAGAACTCTGGATTAGGGTTGTCTTCATCGCAGATATTGGTAATGGTCAAAATAGGAGAACAAGGTGGAATATTGTCAATAGGAATTCCGCAATTTTCTTGCGATCTGTTGATTAATGGAGAAGCGATACCTTCTACACCGTAAGTTCCTAAGGCTTCTATGAAGTAGCAATATTCTTCACCGTTTCTCAGGTTCATATCATCTGTAAAGTTCTGTTCTGTGGTATTACCTATGAGCGTAAAATCAGTTTGACCAGGAGACTGGCGAAAAACATTATACTCAAAGTTGTCCCAAGGCACTTCATGTTCCCAGCTTAGTGCATTAATTTCATCCGAAGGAGATATCGAAAGAAATATAGATGAAGCTGTGTTAGCAATACCTTGAGGTTCTGGTTCTGCTCCGGTTGTAAAAGCAATGGCATAAGTATAAGGAATGTCTTGAGTGTTTAAGCCAGTGTCAATAAATGTAGTGTCAATTGCGCCAGCGAAAGTTGGACTAGACACAAATGACCCCGGCACCGGTGAAAGATTAGTGTTATCAAAACCATCGGTTCGCCATACTTCATATGTATAAGGGCCAGGATTGGCAATGGTATCTAAATCGGGTATAGCAGGTCGGGTCCAGCGGACGATCATTTCTCCATTGACTTGATCTGTTTGATCAACATCTACATTGACAATTAGAGGGATGTCCCGATTGAGCTGAAGGCAAGCTTCATTTGAAGGGAGACTTTCGACTACATTAAAGGGGAAATTACCTGAACTTGTAAGCGCAAATTCTGCTAGGACTCTATAGCAAAAGGTTCTCCCTGGCTCTACATCGGTATCTATAAATTCATATCTACCATTGACTATTTCTCTAGTTGCAAAAGTGATTTGTGTATATCCTCTTCCGTCAAGACCAGGCTCACAATTATCTATAGGAAATTGATTGCTGCCAACTCTACGCCAAACTGTAAATGTTCTAAAATAATCATCTGCAGCATCTTCACATGAATATGGAGCATCCCAATTGACAACTACGACATCGTCAACCGCCGTGGCGATAACATTTTCAGGAGGAGGGCCAACTACTTTTATCCTTACTGTTTTTAGTGTTGCTAAACCATCTCCAGGAAGACCATTCATTGAAAAAAAGTTATCAACAGCCTTGAAAACTACGGTATAAAACTGAGAAGAAATATGTTCACAAGTTGTTTCCCATCTAAATTGGGCAACATTCGGTTGATTCTGAGGTCCTTCTTGTGCATTAAAAGTAGCAGGACTTATTTCTAATTCGAAAGGCCCGCCTAAGGCGGTTAATTCTACCATTTGTAGAGGGACATCTGGATCGGTGCCTATCACGTCAAAATTTACTACATCCCCTGCGACTACACATATTTCCTCAATACTCTCTATCTCAGGTGGCATGTTTTCACACTCTAGAATCAATATTTGCATATCTCTAATCATGGTATCTCTAGGAGCGCCATCCCGAAACTCAATTATAAATATGGCAATATTATATTCACCGGCTTGCTGAGGGGCATCCCAAACGATATCACCAGTGACAGCGTCAACAGAATAACTGTTTTCCGGGCCACTCATAATTTGATTAGGAAAAGAATAATTTGGTACATCTACTTCGAAATCTCTTAATGGAGTTATCATCTCATAAACTAAACTATCTCCATCCACATCAAAAGCATTTGGGTTATGGATAAACCGTTGTCCAACACAACCAATGTCAATGGGAGGTTGTAAAAGGATTGGGGAGTTATTTATACCGGCCGTAAACTGATTGCTCGAAAAAGTTACAGTAGTGCTAATAAAAAATTCAATCATATCCGAATTGGGAGGATTTACATTTATTATTCCTTCGTTACGATTTCGATCAAGCATACCCATGTTATAGTGTCCAGGACCTGGATATAAATGATCGGCGGTATAAAAATTAAGTTGTATATCATTTGGAAGCTCTTCCCCTTGTGGTGGAGATCCTGGACCATTCGTTCTGAGAACAAATTCACATGTCCCATCTCCCCAACATAATTCCAAGCTATCTCTATCTGCTGGATCACTAGTAGTTCTTGTATAAGTTGTTATAGTAGCCACTATTCTAAAAGCTACATTAGGATCTTGCGTATATATAATTTCCCCTGCTCGATTGTGGGTTGCATATGCTGATTCGCAAATGAAAAGAGTTAGGACTAAGATTGCTAAAATTCGAAATAGAGGCATGTATAACTTCATCACTGATTGAATTTATGTCAGTAAATATATTAAAATTAAGAACGAAAATATCTTATATTTGGTTTATATGACACTTAGTATTTGCCGTCATACAATCATTTAAGCTGATTTATTCGTATTTAAGTCTTACAAACGGTTAAATTAACCTAATCTAGTCTAGAAATCAGATATATTAAAAACTACTTTGTCCTAAATGCCTAGTTTAAACCATCTGTGTCCTTGACTTATTTTAGTAATAAAACGTAATAAAAACCTTATTTTTGCAGCTTCAATATGGTTAGTAATTCTTTAAAAATAGGTATTGGAATTTTGATTGTCTGTTCCGCACTTTTTTGTGTGTTGCCAACAGATATTAGTTTTATTCGTATTGGTGCGAATTATACTGTACACATTATGTTCGCAAACCTCGCTTTAGGACTTCTTTTTTTGATTTTGAACGAAAGAAAATTACTTTTTACAAGCTTTGCGGCTTGTGCTTTTTTGTGTCTTTTTCTAAAGAGTTCTTCTAATAATGTTTTAAAACTATCTTCTAAAACAATTCAAGAGTCACTCAACATAGCACAACTCAATATTACGTCTACGCATGAACATATCTATGAGACCATTGAGTCAATCAAGAATACAAATGTTCAAATACTATCGATACAAGAAATTGCTCCAGATATGGCAATCCTTCTTAAAAAAGAATTGAATGAATTGTATCCTGTCTCTTATACACATCTGACGCTGCCGACGAAGAGGATAGTGTAGTTTTCGGCAGTCCCGGCGTTCTTTAAAATTCCAACAGACACAATAGCAGATGAATATGTATTAGCGCGTGTGGATGCACAACTCAGTGCTCCAGGGAGGTCAGTACCTTGAAACACCGCCCTGACCC
>CAYZUW010000242.1:0-6739 GCA_964481325.1 uncultured Saprospiraceae bacterium | reverse complement strand
CCTTAATAGAGTTATGAGGTATTTTGAAAAATTTAATTTTGATTTAAGACTTATAATGGATTGTTAGAATAGATAGGTGTGAGATTTCAAATTGGGTGTAAACTCTATTAATTATTATAGGCTTGGTGCCTTCCCCGCGAAAGTATTTGTGTTTTGCCTTAGATCCTTCGTGCTTGACCATTTAAGCCTTTGCTCCTTTTTTAAGCATTCGACACTAAAATCTTCAATGCCGAAATTTATTCTATTTTTTTATTAGGTTTATAGAGAGGTGAATTTCTCAATCTTTAAAATTAAGATATTTTAAAAACGCAAACCCTCATTAGGGTGAGATTTGAGGGTTTGCGTTAATAATACTCAAGTGAAATTGGTTTAGGGCCTTTCTGCTATTTCTTTTGCCCAATTTCTTCGTTAAAAAATATCACTGATGCCTGTGCGACAAACAGTTGGCGTGCTAAGGCATCGCCTCAATTTTTTGCCTTGAAATTGACCAAAGCAAAGTCGCATAAACTGTCCAAATCCACTTTCCCTTGAGTATGCAATGTAAATTGTAATTAATGGTTAGCATTTTTGTAGGCGCGATGGTCCTTCGTTTTGTGATACGGATATGAGATATATTTGAAATGGGGTTGAAAAGTGCAAGCCGCCAAGCGTTTCAATTTTTGACGACTTGCATTCATAGCTTTATGCTTTCGCATAGTTTGTTGTTTTCAAGGGCTACTGGATACCTTTACTGGTATGTGTTTTGGTTTTTTGTTGTTTGTAATCTGCTTATGTTTATTGCTTTCTTTATTTAAATCCGTATCCAAAGGAGATGCCAGCCCATGGTAGTGCTGCTCTACCTCCAATTAAATGTGGATTTAAATTGATCTGAAAAGTAAAACCTGAATTGATAGGTTGAAATCGGTAACCTACACTTGCATACGCACCTACAACAGCTAGACCATTTGCATTTATGTCATTGTCTAAACCGCTAGTCTCGATGGTGCCGTATGCTCCTAAGATTCCTAAACCTGTTACTAATCCATGTCTTCTTTTTCCTAAGATGTGATTAACTTCTAAAGGTATAGTTAGGTAACCTGCTCGGATATTTCTTACTTCATTATTTTCTATTATTTCTACGTTCGTGCGGGCGCCACCGATACCTGCTTTGAAACCTAAGCCATGGTTCTGGCCTCTCTTTAATCTCATGTCGTAGTTTAAACCCCAAAGGATATGGCTACCTCCTAACTCAATAGTAATATTTTTGTGAAAAGAATTCTCTTTAAAATTGTCGACTCTGTACTGTGAAAAAATACTTGTACTCAGTAGTAGTAAAACGGCTGTGAAAAGAATTTGATTTTTCATAATTCGAAATTTTAGGTTTGAATAAAATTTTCTTGTGTGTTTATTCAATGATAAGATAAGTTGTAGTTGTGTACAAGTTTTTCAAAAATGTTTAGGCTTTCCTTAAGGGAAATAGCAGTCTTTTTTTCGATTTTATATTTCGCTTAAGACTTATTAAGAATGCTATAACTTTTAAATAGAAGTCGAACAGCAAAATGCCAGCCCTTAGATAATTAGGTTATTTTATTCGATCCTTTCAGGAAAACCGGGCGTGGCGAAAGCCTAAGCGAGCCGAGCGGAGCGCGCTAGAGATCAGAGATAGAAACGGCATGTAGGTATAGAGACGCATAACATGAGTCTCTATACCTATATATAGTGTATAGCTCGATGCCGGCTTTAGCACGGCAGATCCCCAAAATTTTGTTATCCTAAAAGAGTGTATTATATTACGCTAATGAATAAAAGCGGTCCTAAATATTCGTTGCTTATTTCCCTAATTATAGGTCTATCTCTAGGTTTGACTAGTTTTGAAGGAGAAGAATTAGCGGTAAGCCAAATGGAAGAGGTAGAGACTTCAACTGATGATTCATTTGATAAAGTCATGCAAGTCATTACCCACAAGCGGTGTATGAATTGTCATCCCTCAGGAAATACACCACTCCAGGGGGAAGACAGTCATCTTCACCATCTAGGTATACAACGCGGTGAAAATGGTAATGGACTGGCAGGATATACCTGTAGTACTTGCCATCAAGCTGAAAATAATGATTTTGCAGGTGTACCAGGTGCGCCACATTGGGCATTGGCTCCAGCAACAATGGCATGGGAAGGGAAGTCTCGAGTAGAAATTGCGAGACAAATTATGGATCCCGCACGGAATGGAGGTCGCTCAACCAATGATATTCTACAACATTTAACAGAAGATGAACTAGTACTTTGGGCATGGGAACCAGGCGTAAATGAGGAAGGAGAAGGAAGAGAGTTGCCTCCTATTAGTAAGGAAGAATGGATCACTGCAGTAAAGGACTGGATTGCTGGAGGAGCAATTATTCCGGAGGATTAATTATCAATGGTCAATGTACAATTAGTAATTTTCAAGAATCATTGAAAATTGCACATTAAATATTTTGTATGAAAATAACTTTTACGATAAACGGAACAGAACGCTCGGTGGATGTGGATGGAAATTCTCCATTGCTATGGGCTATCAGAGATGGCTTGGATTTGAAGGGGACTAAATTTGGTTGTGGCAAGGCAGCTTGTGGCGCATGTACCATACATGTAGATGGTCAAGCGGTACGCTCCTGTTCCTATCCTGCTAAGATGGCGGGGGGAAAAAATATTACAACAATAGAAGGATTGGGTGGGGAAGTAATACATCCTGTACAACAAGCATGGAAGGAGATGATTGTGCCGCAATGCGGATATTGTCAACCCGGATTTATGATGGCAACGGCTGCTATGTTAGAAAAAATTCCAAACCCTACGGATGAAGATATCGACAACAACATCATAAATGTATGTCGCTGCGCTACATACTATAGAATGCGTAAAGCAATCCATAGAGCTGCTGAAATCCAATCTGAAACCACAAGCCAATAGAAATAACCATGAGCAAAAAGACAAATAAAAAGAAAGGCGTAAAGCGGAGGAAGTTTTTGAAATACACAGGAGCAGGATTGGCATTGATGATAGGGGGTACCTGGTTGGCAAGAAATCCAATAAGGCGCACCATTTTTGCAAGCAGTGAAACAACGATAGGACCATATCCTGGAGATACGACACCGCAGTTATGGATAGAGGTGACACCTAAAAATGAAATTCTGTTGCACAGCGCGAAGGTAGAAATGGGACAGGGGACTTTCACTGGTTTGGCACAACTCGCCGCAGAAGAACTTGAGGTTGCAGTAGAAAAAATAAAAGTAGTACACGCTGAAACCATTTCAGGCAATATGGATTTCTTTGCTACTGGCGGGAGTATGTCTATAGCTACTTTGTGGGTTCCCCTAAGAGAGATGGCTGCCATCATGCGAGAGATGCTGCGTACTAAGGCAGCTGAAAAAATGGGAGTCGCTAAAGAAGACTTGACCCTCGAAGAAGGGGTGTTTTCTGCTAACGGAAAAACGATGAACTATGGAGAAGTCGTCGATGGCGTGACGGAGTGGAATGAGCCAGAGACACCGAAACTAAAACCTAAATCTGAATTCAAATATATTGGTAAAGCAATTCCTAGAGTCGATCTGCATGACAAGGTAGTTGGCGCTCCGATATTTGGTATTGATGCCGCTTATCCCGATATGTTATATGCCTCTGTGGTGAGACCTCGTTTAGTGGATGCTGAAATGTCGAACTTTGATTTTTCAGAGGCCGAGAAGATGCCTGGTGTGATAAAAATTGTTCAAGAAAAAAATTTTGTGGGTGTAGTAGCAGAGTCTCATGTAGAAGCGTTGAATGCCAGAAAGAAAATAAAATTTGACTACAATACGAGTAAGACATGGAATCTAGCCGACGTCAAAAAAATAATAAAAGTAGGAAACGGAACCAAAACCATCATTCAAAAAAATGGGGATAGCCCAGAGGACATCGATGGCGAGGGAGACATTATGCAGATGGAATTTAGCTCTCCTATAGGTGCACATGCACAGATGGAGCCTAATGGGGCAGTGGCTTGGTATAAAGATGGAAAGGTTGATATCAAAGTGTCTACACAAGTACCAAAGATCACGCGTGATGAAGTGGCGAAGGCGATGGGTATCTCTACCGATAAAGTCAATATCATACCTACTTATCTCGGTGGAGGATTTGGTCGCAGATTGCATACGCCAAATGCCATTCAAGCAGCCATTTTGTCTAGAGAAGTGGGTCGCCCGGTCAAGTCATTTTTAGATAGGAAACAAGAATTTCAAAATGATACATTTAGACCTCCCTCACATCACGTGATGAAAGCTAAAGTCTCCCCTTCAGGAGAGGTGCTAGGACTAGAGCACTCGATTGCCAGTGGAGATACACTATTTAATTATACCTTGATGCCAAAGCTTGCTAACTCTGCCATGCGTGCGGACATTGGTTCTATTCGAGGAGGCTCCATTATGTATGACGGCATACCACATCATAGAGCGGTATATTATCATTCGGACTTGCCTTTCGCGACTAGTTTCTGGAGAAGCCTTGGCTTGTTAGCCAATAGTTTTGCGATTGAAAGTTTTATAGATGAGGTAGCTCTCCGAACGGATCAGAGCCCTGTAGAACTCCGTCTAAAAAATCTAAAACAAGAAGACCCGCATAAAATCAGAATTAGAAATGTCATTAAAGCTGCTGCAGAAAAAGCTGGCTACACAGATGAAGTAATCAACGGTAGAGCCATGGGGTTTGCCGCGACGATAGATGCAGGTTCTCCCTGTGCCCAGGTCGTAGAGCTTTCTATCGTAGAGGATGAAATCAAAATACACAAAGTCACTGCGGCACTGGATTGTGGTATTGCTGTCAATCCAGATCAGGTACGCGCGCAAGTAGAGGGTTGCATCTGTATGGGGATTAGCGCTTCCCTGTTTGAGCAAATGGATCTACGTGACAATAAATTATACCCAGTCAATTATGGCGCTTACGAAATGGCACTGATGCGACACACGCCTAAAGATATAGATGTGGTATTGGTCGAAGGAGCAGATTTTGCTGGGCCTGTCGGAGAGCCTCCGTTAGGACCTATAGGAGCGGCGATTGGAAATGCGGTACGGAGATTGACAGGTAAGCGTTTGACGGAATTACCGATGAAGTTGGGGTAGGGGTATATACCCTATGAATTTTGGGGCCATCCCCTTGAGGTGATATCCTTTTTTCGACTATCGTCGAATGAGGATATCACCTCAGGGGTCGTGTCGTCCGTTCCTACCGCAAGCTGTACTTCCTATCTACCCACTTGCGATACCACTTCCACCCACTTGTCCATCTAGGGCGCATATCTTACCATAAGATCCAAATTCAAGAATTTTATAGATTATCATAGACGCCAAAATATAGCTTAATAGCATCTATGTATAAAGCTTTGTCAGAATGAAAAATTTGTTGTTTCTGCTTTGTGTCATAGGGTTTAATATTTCCTGTGTTTCAGACCAAATTCGATTACACGGCAAATGGCAAATTTCTAGTTATAATCGTGAGTACTACACGTTTCCGATTTCTAATATCACATTTCAAGATTCTATTGCGCAAGTAGTAGACCAGTATGGCGTGTTATATACATTTGATGTTAGGCTTAAAAAAAACAAATTATTTTTAACTAGTAATTTCGATTCCTTGCAATATGATATGCAAATACATGATGACTCGTTGCGAATTGATGATATACTTTTTGTACCGCACGGTTCCGAAAATACTAAAGATGATATTGAGATAAATCTATTGAATCTTTCAGGTAAACCCTTGATTCTCGAGTCCGATAGATATTTTGATTTTTTTGTTTGTTTGGATAAAGAACATGGTTCATCCATCTTGAGATTGAACGATAAGATTACCGATTTCAGAGATTTACCTATATTTCTGGAAAGAGGTCATAGCTTTCATAATACCAAAAGGAAACGAATAATATTAGCAGTTGATAAAGAGGTTTTATATACGGATTTATTAGAAACTTATTATTGGCTATGTAATTCAAATGCACATAGAGTTTTTTTAGTGACTAAAGCAAATGGATTGGGAATCTATGAGGGAATAGAAGACGCAGTTGAGTTTTGGGAAGAAGATTTTGTGAACTATTTTAAGAAAAAGGAATCGATACTTTCAGGAATTCCTTCAAGCAAAGAAAAATTCTTTGAATCCACCGAAAATCTTACTGTTATTGAGGATATGGATATTGATAAATTGGATGAGTTTAAAGAGTTGTTTAAAAAGAGAAAGAGCACTATATTGTTGAATATCAATAAGCAAATTTCGTTAGAAGAATACGCAAAAACTATGATTGATATAAAAAACCATGTGTCCAAAGTGAAGGAGGAGGAGTCAATAGAGAAGTATGGCTTTCCTTATGATGATTTAAAAATTGAGCAAAAGAAAGAGTTTTGGAATACTTTTACAAGGTATCTTATAAGGAGATAGATCTTTGAAAATAAAATATACTTAAGGTGAGAGTATATTTTAGTGGGGATACCAAAATAAAAATATATGTATCCAGATTTACTATGTAAGTATATTTTTAATCCATCTAATCGCGGAAGCGTATAGCTGGAGCTCGACAAGGCGGAGCCGCGTTAGAAGCAAAGGATAGGAATGACATGCGTAGCATATAATGGATAGCCTGCCGCCTCCCATTTTAAAAGGGATGGCGGTGCTCCCAAATCATAGTATTCTTTTAAAAATAATAATCTACTAGAATTAAAAACTATCAACTAGTCATCAAAGTTCTCACGAAATAAAAAGACTA
>CAYZUW010000241.1:0-6745 GCA_964481325.1 uncultured Saprospiraceae bacterium | reverse complement strand
AATTTAAATTGTACAACGCGGATATTTCATTCTTCTATGGTTTTTGGCAACTAAGTGTTTGTCTTTTTGCTTTTTTGGGTCTGATTGCTATTTGGTATCATTTAGGAAAGAAACAAAAAGACAATGGTCAAATTTGGCTCGCTTTGTCAATCTTGTGTTGGTCTATAACGGGAGGGATAGAAGTTTACTTCTCTGGACAAGATATTACTATAGCGAAAACTGCGAATCTGCTTGAAGTTTGGAGAAGTATCTTATCCTTACTCAATAGTTTGTTTATACTTATTGCCTTATCTTGGTTCAAATACCTTCCAAAAATTTTAGAGAAAGTCATTAAATCAAAAACATGGCTGATTATTATTGGATTACCTTTTTTATTTTCCCTCTTGCCTACCTTAAGTAAACTTGTTACGCAAAGTTCTAACAGTATCATTAGTGAATTAGATGTCTATTATTCTACCCTAACTTTAATCATCCTTGGGATGGTGCTATGGGAATCCTTCTCAAGAAGGCGACTAAAGCTTCTAGCTTATCTAAGTATTGTTTGTATTGCTATCACTTTTGCAGCCCAATTGTATAAATTAACCAATGCAAATGTCAATCAAATATTACTCTCTGCAATATTCAAATCATGCTTAATAATGATATTTTTTGCACTCGCATTAAGTTGGGTAAAAGACATTTCAGAAACCTTGAGCATTGTCAAGAATCAACTCTCTCTCCGGTTAATTCAACTTAAATTAGAAAACAATAAATGGACTCATTCAGTGTCCATAGGTGGCATTTTCAATATCGAAGAAAAAGACATAACCTTGACCAAAACGAATTACGCAATTCTCGAAAAATTTGTGGACAAAAAGAAAAATACACAAGAAGGATGGCTTGAAATCAAACCAAAGTCCAAAAGTAGGGATGGAAAGACATATGATATCAATGACTATAATGAGGTTAAAAGACTTACTCATTCTCTACTAGATGGTCTATTTGGTAAGAACGCCTGGTCGAAAGAACAACATGAGAAACCGCTCAAAGAAGCTTTATTTGAAGTTTCAAAAAATAGAGATCGAAAAATTCGCTTGTCAGTAAGCAAAGAAAGGCTTGCTTTAGAAAAACCCATAAGCAACTAATTACCAACACCTTAATTAAGCTTGTCAGTTGTTGACTTACTGACATTTTGAATTGAATTCCGAAATTAGAGGATTCCAATTTTCAATCCTCCCATATTGCTCCCATCAAATAAAACTTTTATGGAAGCAATATTAAAATGCATCAAAAGACTTTTATCCCAAATTTCTCAACGACTGGCAAATCATACAAATTCACTAGGCCTAGATGATAAAATCAATGAGGCGTTCATGCCCATAGCACAAGCATTTGAAGATTTAGTGTTTACTGAAATTCACTTGGGGTTTCATTCTATTCCTATCATACTTATTGTACTTATTCTAGGAGCCACTTTCTTTACCCTTTACTTTGGTTTTATAAATTTCAGAAAAATACCCTTATCCATACAAATAGTCAGAGGCAAGTACGACCATCTAGAATCAAGTATACCACATGAGGACATACCCCACACGATCAAAAATGAATCTATAGTAGGAGAAGTAAATCATTTTCAAGCGCTAGCCACTGCAGTTTCAGGTACAGTAGGCTTAGGCAACATTGCTATGGTAGCGGTAGCTATTTCGATTGGAGGACCAGGTGCGACGTTTTGGATGATTATTGCTGGCTTATTAGGGATGAGTAGCAAATTTGTAGAATGTACCCTAGGTGTAAAATACAGAGAAAGTAACAAGGGAACAGTTTATGGAGGACCTATGTATTATCTATCAAAAGGCTTAGCTGAAAAAGGGTATAAACACTTAGGAAAATTTCTTGCAAGCATGTTTGCAATCTTGTGCGTTGGTGCTTCCTTCGGTGGTGGAAATGCTTTCCAATCTAATCAAGCCGCGGCTCAAATCATCAGTAGATTTGACCTTCAAGGCCCAGCAAGTGGAACAATAATTGGTATTTTGATTGCCCTAATAGCAGGCATTGTCATTATAGGCGGCATACGTAGAATAGCCAAATTTACAGAAAAAATCGTCCCTCTTATGGCAATCATTTATGTCATTGCATGCTTATTCATATTAATCATGCATTTCAAATTAATAGGTGAAGCTTTTCTATTGATTTTTAGTGAGGCATTTAACCCACGTCCAGCTATAGCTGGTGGATTTATAGGAGCGATGATTCAAGGATTTAGAAGAGCTGCATTCTCAAATGAAGCAGGTGCTGGATCTGCAGCCATTGCTCATTCAGCAGTAAAGACGAACTATCCAGTAAGTGAAGGATTAGTAGCGCTTCTTGAACCAATGATCGACACAGTTTTCATATGCACACTAACTGCCTTAGTAATTATCATATTTAATATGGAAGGGGCCTTCGAATACGGTGATGTTATTGACAATCAAATTTTACTTACAACTTCCGGAGAGAGAATTGGTGGGGTGAACTTAACTTCTCTAGCCTTTGACTATAGCCTTCCAGGCTTCTCTTATGTTTTAGTCATAGCAGTAGTACTTTTTGCGTTATCCACACTAATATCTTGGTCATACTATGGTCTTCAAGCTTGGGTTTATCTCTTTGGAAAGGGAACAAAAATTGAAATGACTTACAAGCTTATCTTTCTTATTTTCACAATCCTAGGAGCAGCAGTCACTATGGATGCCGTTATCAAATTTTCTGAGGCAATGATATTGGCTTTGGTTTTTCCGAATATGATTGGGCTGTTTTTACTGTTTCCAAAAGTTAAAGAGGAATTACATACTTATCTAAATAAGATCAAGAAAGTATAAACCTCTCTATACTCACCTCCCCCATCATCTCCTTTCCCTCCTCCATAAACCCAATCATCTGATCCGCCCAATACGGCGCCAGCGAACTCCCCTTCGTCCCAAGCGCATTAAACAAAAAAACATCTGCATGCTGAGCATGCCTCCCTAAATATGGCCTTCTGTCCTTCCCTGTAGGTCGAATAGCGGCGCTGTGCTGCTTGACATTAAAAGGAACCTGTAGACTGTCCCGCACTTTTTGAAGCAACCACTCATAGCCTTTAGCTGTAGGTTTAGCGTCTTCAAAATCCCAGTCGTAGTTGGCACCTACCCAAAATAAATTTTCTTTATGCAGCGGTACAAAGAAAATTTTATGTTTATAGATTTCGGTGGTCGTGATACTAGGTACTTCTAGTATCAGGCACTCCCCTTTGGCAGGTACCATTGGGAGATGATTAAACAAAGGATTCTTAAGTATCCCTATGCCTTCACAACAGACCATTTTGTCAAAGGAATCAGATTGGTATTGGATTTGGTCAGAGTCTAGATTCAATTGATCATAGTCCAATAATTCATCAACAAACACACAGCTATTTTCTTGCAAATAAGTTTTAGCTGCTTGAATGAAACCAGCGATGTCCAAACGAGCGCCTTTTATGGCACACCAATCTTCTGCTGCTCTGAAGTGCTGACCGGCTGGATGCTTTAGCTCGTAATCGAAATACTTATCATAGTGCAAATCCCCATGCCGATTCTCATAATTATTTACCTCATTCTTGGAGAATAGTGCTCTATGGATTGAGGTAGGCTTGAAAAAGGAAGTCCCCCAAAGTTGGTCATAGTGTTCATAAAAATCAATAGCTGCAGAGATCAACTCATCAAACATCCAAGACTTTACAAAGCGCTGACCAGTAACGGGGTTGAGGATGCCTGCCGCTATATTGCTTGCACTAAATTCGTCTTGCTTATTGTATATCTTGATGGAATTACCATTCTCGCATAGCTGCAGTGCTAAGACCGTCCCAGCGATACCTCCACCAACGATTAGGTAGTCATAATCGGTTCTACTCATAATGAATCCAGTTCCGCTTTTAGCTTCTTTGTAAATTTGCTTACCACCAAATCATACGAATGATCCACCAACTCAATAATCAAGCGAGGATCCAAACCTCTTTCACACTGCACAGTATTCCAGTGCTTTTTACTCATGTGATAGCCAGGCTCTATTTCAGGATGAAGTTCTCTTAGTTCTTCTGCACGTTCTGGATCGCACTTCAAATTGATGGCAAACTCCTCACGTTCCAATCCAGTCAAAGCAAACATCTTTCCCATCACCTTAAAAACTAGGGTATGCTCATCAAAGGGAAATTCTTCTGTCACTCCTTTTTTTGCCAAACAATGCTGTCGAAAATATTCTAAATCCATTCTAGCGATTTTATTAATTTTAAGCTTAAAGTTAATAGGGTATTCCTAAATTTAAGGCACAAATACCAAATAATGAAAAAACATATAGTAGTCCTGACAGGAGCAGGTGTCAGCCAGGAAAGCGGTATTAAGACATTCAGAGACTCTGATGGACTCTGGGAAGGCCATGACGTGCAAGAAGTAGCCACTCCGCAGGGATTTGCCAAAAATCCGGAATTAGTCCAAGAATTCTACAATCAACGCAGAGCCCAATTAAAAGAGGTAAAGCCCAATGATGCGCACTTTGCCTTAGTGTCCCTCGAAGAGAAATATAATGTTTCTATCATTACCCAAAACGTAGACAACCTCCACGAACGCGCAGGTAGCAAGGAAGTAATTCATCTACACGGGCAACTCAATAAAGTTAGAAGCACACAATATGAAGACCTTGTATACGACTGGAATAAAGATTTAAAAATGGGGGACATATGCGCCAAAGGCTACCAATTGCGCCCACATATCGTATGGTTTGGGGAAGCTGTGCCTATGCTAGATACAGCCGTAGACATCATTACACAAGCTGATATAGTGATTATCATCGGAACCTCCAGGCAAGTATATCCTGCCGCTAGTTGAGTAGGCTCTGCCCCTGTATGAAACCCAATATACTATGTGGACCCCAACTCCACACTTAACCATGAGATAAAGATAGCCAGTAATATAAATGTAATAAAAGAGAAAGCTGGAAAAGGAGTTGCCGATCTGGTAAATAAACTACTTGCGTAAACAACAATAGATAATAAATTATTCGAATTATAATTTTGCTAAACCTAAGGCCTAATACCTAAGCCCTTCCTTTAAAATTTAGGACAAAGAATAGTCTCATTCTGATACTCTCCAAGATAAACAAGACTGAGTTCAAAAGTAGCTTGATGTGTACTGAAGGTAGAAATAGCTTCAATATTGAGATCATAACTCAAACCTATCAAAAAGCCATCTACTTCAAAACCCGTCGTAACAATAACAGAGTCCGTCAACAAACTACTAATGACATCATTGGATAGTCGTGTCCATAGACCAGCATACAATCCAGTGCTATCATATTCATCCAGTCTAATACGAAGATTTGCTCCGCCTGTAATTTGAAAATGAGCAGCTTGAGAAAGGACTGCTGCTCTAGGTGAAATTTGAAAACGACTACCAAAATTAATCACCGCTCCGCCATGGACCGTATAGTTTCTTGGCAGGACGACCCCCTCTATTCTCTCCATAATACGATCTTCGAAAAAAGATATCCTAGGCTCAAATATATGATGTAGTGCAGCTCCTGCAAAAAAAGAATAATTTTTCTTAGGAGCATATGAATAGTTCAAGCCCACAGAATAGTCTCCAAAAGTAAAGTTATTGACAGGTATGGGTTCATTGGTAGCTAGATCAAAGGCATCTATTTCATTGAATTGGTCATCAAAAACAAAGTCCGTAAAATTGACATTCCTTTGAGATATACCAGCCTGAAAACCTAAGCTTAAAACATTCCTAGAATCTCTATCTAAAGACTTGTGATAAGCTAATGAAAGCGCCATCCTCGTCTCTCTGAAGTCTACACCTTCTACCTTGTCATTATAAAAAACTACACCTACAGCAATCTTATCCTTCTTAGCAAATCGAAGAAAATAGTCTAAGCCAAACTTTACTTCTAGAGATGCAGCAAAAGTTCTATAAGGGTTATCCAAGACAGACCTCCATTGATCCCGATTGATTAGACCAAGTCTGTATTTAGCATTAAAAACACCCGTCAATGCTGGATTTAAAGTCAAAGGAGAAGTATAAAACTGAGAAAAGTGTCTATCCTGAGCTTGTAATACAAGTGAGCTAAAAACAAGCACAGAAACTATTAATATATTCCTTAACACGGGCGAAAATTTAATCTTATTAGTATAGAACGATGAAGTTCTATTCCTATTTTACGCAAAGGTATCAATTAGTTACATAGTAAATAAAGGATAAGAAGGCTAATTAGTGTCTATTTAGCCCCTTTAGTCTTGATTTGAAGGGCTTTGGGAATATTTGAATAGATAGTTACCCATTTTTACCTCTTTGACGTCATCAGCTTCCCATTGAATACATCCGTGGTAGGCCACCTTTTTTATCTTTTCATTTATTTAATATTGGCTTTTTATTACCACCAAAACCCCCTCAAGAAAAATGACCACAATGAAGAATTTCAATGTGGTCCTCTAACTATTTCTATGCTAACAATAAATCTTTAATTGCTTCCAAAATCTTTATTTGGCTTCAAGTATTTTTGCAACCATTGATCTTGCTCCCACAAAAGATGTAGTATACTCTCTCTAGATCTGTAACCATGACTTTCTTTTGGGAGCATCACTAATCTTACAGTTGCCCCTAAGCCTTTTAATGCGTTGAAATATCTTTCACTTTGCATAGGATAGGTCCCAGAATTATTATCTGCTTCACCATGAACCAAAAGAAGTGGTTGATTCATCTTTTCAGCATGCATGAAAGGAGAC
>CAYZUW010000240.1:0-6821 GCA_964481325.1 uncultured Saprospiraceae bacterium | reverse complement strand
CACTTGTCCTTACGCACTCCGTGCTCTATGTGCTTTGCCTACGGCAGAGCACTCGATTGTATTAAAACACAGATACATATGACTTTAACTTTACTTGTTGTGTCGAGATAGATTATTTGTGCAATTTGCTTAATAAACACTTAATCATCTAACTAAATGAAAATGAAACTAAGGTTCTTCGTACTAAGTCTACTACTTCTCCCTATACTGCTACATTGTCAATCAAAGCCTTCTCTGGAAACCGTCTTGGGGGTAGATTATGCCTATCGAACCCTAAGCGAAAGAAGTAGCAATGAAACATTAAATGATAGTCTTTTAAATTTTATTATTGATGGAGCAAATGATCGAGAGGAAGGGAATATATTTTTTACAGATTACTATAAATGACCAAATGATTACTAAAACAATAACAAAGTTTTTATTTAAATACTCTCTTTCGTGAAGGAGTGATACCCGTTAGCCAATGCCTGTCAAAAAATACAAGATTTCAAATCAAACAAAAAAAATAAATGTGTTAGTCGATGGTTGCAACCATCGATTCCATACCCTCGTCCGAGTTGTCGTAAGAATAGGAATCTAAGCTAAACGATCGTATTGCATAGAGGGCAGAGCCGGCGGCTAGCCTAATGCTTTTTTTACTTTTACATTTTACATTTAAAATTTTTCGGTTTTACATTTATTTCCTCCGTGCGCCCGGTAGAAGCGATATGAGGTGCCGGCTAGTCGGAATGAAGGAATGTCTGACGACGGATGAGCGGATGAGCGAATACTAGTCAGGCATCTCCTGAATGCGACTAGCAGGTATCGAATACAAGCGAATGACGGGATAACGCACCCAAAGCAAAAACCTCTAGAAAACAAGAATTTCAGCGTTCATATTCCTACCTTTGTAGCCATAAAAGTAAAATAGAGATATGCACGTATCATTGAATTGGCTGAAGGATTATTTGCAAACGGATTTGTCGCCGGACACGATTAGTGAAATCCTTACAGAAATCGGTCTAGAAGTAGAAGGAATGGAGATGAAGGAGTCTGTTAAAGGAGGATTGGCTGGTTTGGTAGTAGGAGAGGTGAAAGAGTGTGAACGTCACCCGAATGCGGATAAATTGGCTTTGACCAAGGTGGATGTAGGTGGAGAGGAATTGCTGCAGATCGTATGTGGCGCGCCTAATGTAGCGGCAGGTCAAAAAGTGGTCGTAGCTACCATAGGGACAACGCTATACGGTGAAGATGGGGAACCTTGGAAAATAAAGAAAGGAAAAATCCGCGGCGAAGAGTCGCAAGGGATGCTCTGTGCAGAGGATGAAATTGGGATTGGCAATAGCCATGATGGTATCATCGTGCTAGACGGAAAGGTGCCTGTGGGTAAAAAAGCCAGCGAGCATTTTGAGATAGAGCAAGACTATATCTATGAGATAGGATTGACACCCAATAGATCAGATGCAACCTGTCACCTAGGGGTAGCTCGTGATTTAGCCGCAGCTTTGAAAGTGAACTATAAAGAAAACGGCGCTTTGACATTGCCAGATTTGTCAGACTTCAAAGTAGACGAGACGAGCAAAAGTATCGAAGTCGAAGTCGAAGATGCGCAGGCTTGTCCGCGGTTTTCTGGGGTAATCATAACGGGCTTGAAGAAGATGGATTCTCCAGATTGGTTGCGCAACAGGTTACAAGCCATCGGAGTGAAGCCTATCAATGCAGTAGTAGATATCACGAACTTCGTCTTGCACGAATATGGTCAACCGCTTCACGCCTATGACCTTGCGAAAATCAAGGGCAACAAGATTATCGTGAAAAAACTTGCAGAGGGTACCTCATTTCAAACGCTGGACGATAAGGAAATAAAATTGAATGCAGAAGACCTAATGGTGTGTGATGGGAATGCAGATGGCATGTGCATCGCTGGAGTATATGGTGGTCTGGGGTCTGGAGTGTCCGATACGACGGAAAGTATATTTTTAGAGTCGGCGCATTTTCATCCGATGACTTTGCGTAGAACGAGCACGCGGCACAACTTGAGAACAGACGCTGCGAAAGTGTTCGAGAAAGGAAGCGATCCGAATAAGACCATCGATGCGCTCAAGCGGGCTTCGATGTTGATGCAGTCTATCGTGGGTGCTAAGGTGAGTTCTGAGATTGTAGATATATATCCGGAAGTGATTGCACCAAAGGTCATCTCCGTGCAAAAAGCACAAATCAATAAAATGATGGGTATCGACATACCTGAAAAAGAGGTGATGGATATTTTCGCTGCCTTGGACATGCCTTGCGAGAAGGTCTCTGATACAGAATATAAGGTGAGCGTACCCACAGATAAGTTTGATGTACTGAGAGAAGCGGACGTGATAGAAGAAATCATCCGTATCTATGGACTCAATAAAATTCCGATTCCGACAAAGATAAATGCTTCTATCTCCTCTGATAAAGCACTACAACCTTTGAAAGTGAAATCTAAGTTGTCAGATGTCTTGACGGGTATGGGCTTTTTTGAGATGATGGCGGTGTCCTTGTCTCAGTCGAGCTATTATGAGAAAGCATTGCCAAGAGATATGGAGTCCCTAGTCTACGTGAATAATACTTCTAATAGAGACTCTGATATTATGCGCCCTGATATGCTTCTCTCTGGACTAGAAGTAATACAGCGCAATCAAAATAGACAAAACGCAGATTTGCGCTTGTTTGAATTTGGTAAAGTATATCATCAGGAAGAGAATGGAATCAAAGAGCAAAATAGGCTGAGTGTATTCTTGACGGGACAAGCCAATAGTGAAAGCTGGATGAATCAGGATAAGAATATGGTATCCTATTATGACCTGAAGTCAGCCGTAAAGCTGATACTTGATAAACTGGCTATCCAAGGCTTCCAAATAGAGTCTATTACGGATGATGCATTGACCTATGGTCAGAATTACTTCCGAGGCCCCAATCCACTGGTAAGGCTAGGAAAAGTGAAGACTTCTGTGACAAAGCACTTTGGAATCAAGAATGAAGTGTTTTTTGCTAGTTTGAATCTAGACGCTATATATAAGTCTACGGCTAAGCAACAGGTTACTTTTAAAGGGCTTACCAAGTTTCCAGGGACGAGAAGAGACCTTGCATTGGTAGTAGATGAAGGGGTAGAATTCGGTAAAATTCAGGCAATTGCGAAAAAAATTGAAAAGAAATACTTAAAAGAGGTAAATTTGTTTGATATTTATCGAAATGAAGACCAAATCGGAAAAGGCAAAAAGTCTTACTCGGTTAGTTTTGACTTTGAAAATCCCGAAAAAACGATTAAGGACAAGGAGGTTGATAAAATCATGAAATCCTTAATTCATAAATACGAAGAGGATCTAAATGCTACGATACGTCGTTGATTTTTAGACATTTGAAGAGAACTCATGGATTATCTAACGAAAGACAAGCTTGATGCGATTAAGATCAAGGCTAAGCAATTGGCCCTGAAAGTGGAGCGTCTGGAGAAGGAAAATGAGTTTTTATCTAAAAAGTTAAAACAAGTTGAGAAAAAACAAGGTAAAATACATATAGCTCAAGCTAATGAAGCGAAGCCAAGTACAGCGGAAAGTACGAAAACGAAGGCCTCGTCAGACAAGAGCGTCATAAAATTGAAAAAAGAAGTGGATCAATACATTAAAGAAATAGAGCAATGTATTGAATGGTTAAAGGAGGTGTAATTAATACTTTAGGTATTTATAATAATGAGTGATACTACTAGTAATATCAAAAACATAAAAGTTATGTTAGCGGGAAGAAGTTTTCCGCTGAAAGTGGAGGCAGCTAAAGAAGCTGCCATCAAAAAAGTAGTGAAAGACCTGAATACGAAGATCAATAAATTTCAACTCGATTACACCAAAGCCAATAAGGAAGATATTCTTTCTATGGTTCTCCTAACCTACGCCGTAGAATTGCAAGAACTTTCTGCCGGCACATCCGACCTTTCTGTTTTCAACGATGACCTTACTGAAGTAGATGAAATACTAGAAGCTGCTATTTAAGGCAGGTTTTATTGGATTTTACTAATTCTTTACTTGGGCAGGACTATAAAAGTATAGTCTGCAGCATACCAATCATATATTGGTTTGGGAATCATCTACTGGCTAATTTCAGTATATTCAAGCCCCGACCAACAAATGATTGATATATTTTTTATTTAATCTATTTAATCAAAAAATACATGGACCCAATAAGTATTATAGTTGGTGTGGTTGCATTGATTATTGGTGCAGGAGGAACCTACTTTACAGTAGGAAAATCTAACCAAAATGCAATCGAAGAAGCCAATAACAAAGCAGATTTGGCGCTAAAAGAAGCTAAATTGACAGCACAAAGAAAGCTGGATGAAGCGAGTGCGAAGGCGGACAAGATTATGGCTAAGGCTGAATCAAAGAATGAGGCTGTAAAGCAAAAGAAAATTGCTGAAGCCAAAGAAAAATATAGCAACATGCGCTCTGAACATGACAAGCACGTCAATAAGTTTAAGGTAGAAACTAAAGAAAGAGAGTTAGAAATAAAGTCTCTGGAAAAAGAACTTGAACTGAAAGAAAAGCAATTTGCTTCTAAAATCGAAGATATCGAGGCGAAAGAGTCAGAAGTAAAAGTCATCAGAGAAAATCTTGATAAGCAACTTAATATTGTTTCTAAGAAGAAAAAAGACCTAGAAGCGAAAGAGAATGAGCATATCAAGAAACTGGAATCTGTAGCTAGATTGTCGGAGGCAGAAGCAAAAGAGCAAATCTTGGACGCTGTAAAGGCAAAGTCAGAGAATGAGGCTATGGCCTTAATCAAGGCGTCTATCTCAGAAGCAAAGGTGACTGCTAACAAGGAAGCAAAGAAAATTGTAATCCAGTCCATCCAAAGGATGTGTGCTGAATATACCATAGAAAATACGGTATCGGTATTCAACCTGGAGTCAGATGATATCAAAGGACAGATTATTGGTAGAGAAGGTAGAAACATTAGAGCGCTAGAAGCGGCTACTGGAGCGGAGATCGTAGTCGATGATACGCCAGAAGCAATCGTGATTTCTAGTTTTGACCCTATCAGAAGAGAGGTGTGTAGACTTTCTCTAAAGAAGTTGGTAGCGGATGGTAGAATCCACCCAGCGCGTATCGAAGAGGTGGTAGAAAAGACTAGAAAACAATTAGAAGAACAAATTAGAGAGATAGGGGAACGTACCGTTATCGATTTAGATATCCATGGCTTGGATCCCTATCTAGTAAAGATGGTAGGTCGTATGCGTTTTAGATCCTCTTATGGTCAGAACTTGCTGAAGCACTCTATAGAGACGGCAAACCTTTGCGCTATTATGGCAGCGGAGATTGGCTTAAATTCTAAGCAGGTCAAAATGGCTAAGCGTGGTGGTCTACTACACGATATTGGAAAAGTAGCAGAGGAAGAAAGCGAATTGCCACACGCACTATTAGGTATGAAGATATGCGAGAAGGCAAAGGAGCATCCTGTTATTTGTAATGCCGTAGGAGCGCATCACGACGAAATCGAGATGAACAATATCATTTCTCCATTGGTGCAGGCTTGTGATGCGATATCTGGTGCGAGACCAGGGGCACGTAGAGAAATCATGGAGAGCTATATGCAGCGTATCAATGAGTTGGAAGAATTGGCTCTAGGACATGAGGGCGTTCAAAAAGCCTATGCGATGCAGGCTGGACGTGAATTAAGAGTAATCGTAGAGAGTGAAAAGGTGTCTGATGAGTATGCGGACGATTTAGCATTCCTGATATCTGAAAAGATCCAAAACGAAATGCAATATCCTGGTCAAGTAAAGATCACAGTGATTAGAGAAAAGAGAGCGGTTTCTTTCGCGAGATAGGTAATGAATTGTTTATTTGTGTATTCGTTTTATCGTTTATGAAAAATAAACTATTAAGATATTTGCCTTTTTTAATTGTGGGTGATAGAATCGCTTAAATAAAAATGGGTTTGTCAAATCTTTCAATTTGACAAACCCATTTTTTTGTGGAGTTTTATAAAGTGACCGTTTTATAAATTCTAATCAATTGTAAGTGAGGATACTAGCAATATTCAATGAAATTTTGTATCTTATTTATATCTAAATTAAAAAGCACGAAACATGCCTAGAGAGAATACAAATATTAATCCAGGTGGAGTGAATGGCTCTGGTAATGGTGTGGTTAATACAAATGATAAAGATTTTAAAGATTTACGGAACGTCATTGTTAAGCATGCTGAAAGTCAATCTCCTGAGTTTAGAATAAAAATTGAATTGTATTCCTTAAGGCTACAGATGGAGAGCTATATTGATTCAGATGTGCCTACTGAAATAAAGAATGCGGGTGAATTTCTTAAAGCATATTTAAAAGCAATCAAGGTAAAAAATAAAGTATTCGCTCGATATGTAGATGTAGAAGAGTCTAATTTAAGCTCAATAATCAATGGGAGAAGAAAAATAAACATTGACCTTGCATTTAAATTAGGACAGATATTTGATCTTGATCCAAATTTATGGTTGTTAATTCAAAGCAAAAATGAATTTCTGCAAATTGATAAGAAGAGAGCGCTAAAATATAAAAAATACAAATTGGAGGAATTGTTAAAAAAGGCAGGTTGAAGTGTTGGAGGCCACCTTTAAAAAAAGGACAAGTAAAAATAACGCTGATTCGAGAGAAGATAGCCGTTTCGTTTGCGAGATGGGTATTTTGCGAAAAAATCTTTTGGTAATCTATCTGACACTAAACTAAGTGATGTTTTGAATCATCCC
This sequence comes from uncultured Saprospiraceae bacterium, assembly GCA_964481325.1. Classification (GTDB taxonomy): domain Bacteria; phylum Bacteroidota; class Bacteroidia; order Chitinophagales; family Saprospiraceae; genus JALZVN01. The sequence continues at coordinate 82 of CAYZUW010000240.1, read as the reverse complement.
GAATTGAAAAATTACTGGAATATTAATAAAGATAAAATTGCTATTTGTAAAGATTGTGAATACAGGTATGTATGTATAGACT
>CAYZUW010000239.1:0-6825 GCA_964481325.1 uncultured Saprospiraceae bacterium | reverse complement strand
GTATTCTGAATGGCCTCCTTCATAGACTTTGGTCACGGTACAGCTGGCCAATAGCATTGCAGCAAATAATAGGGTTAAATACGTTTTCATTTTATTGGTTTTAAACTAGATTAACTTTGAATGCTTTAAATTAGAATTAAAATTTATTTCCAACAAGAGATTAGGGAATAATAAGAATTCTATAACATTTGGGTTGACAAACATGTCACTCCTTTGGAGCGAAGGGTGTATCGTCATATTGGTATTGCTTCATTGTTTATTGGTTTATTCTATTCAGCGGAATAGTCTTGATGTTTTATTTTTGGCTTTAGAATAAGCGCAAAGATGACACAAACTAAAACATATAATGGAGTGGTAAACAAATACAAAAATATATCATTGAGAAAATTGGGGTTCAAATACGAGTATATACTGTCGTCAAGGGAAAAAATATTGATACCGGCTCCCTCGAAAGCCATAATCTCTCTGCCTATTTTCTCATCCACCAATATTTCCTTTTGGTTTTGACTTAAGTATAAATAACAATAAGAATAAAACGCTGCAGTATAAACAAAGAGTGAAAGGAGGACGAACAATATTCCCTTTTTAAATAAAGAACTAAATGAGGCCTTTTCTGCTTGTTTTTTGCGAAACAAAAGCATACAAATAAACACAAGAGCAAAGTGAAGTGCAAAATATAACAGGCCATCTACATTAGAGTATACATGATACACATCTAATAAAAAAATGCACAGTCCGCCAATGACTCCAAATAGTAAATTAATTAATATTGCGTTTTTATTCATTTTGATTCTTATTCAATATATACAGGAATTTTAATCTTTCTCAGCTGCATAGAATCTTGATTTGGCTGAGTGTATATCTTCTGCTTAAAATCTAGTATTTTATTTCCTTTAGGAAGTGACACCTCATTAAGGTTACACAATATGCCATCTGCTCCAAGAAAAGGATCCTTATAGTATTTACAACTTAAACTATCCGTGTAATCAATGGAATCGATACTTACGCTAAGCGAAGACAGAGATTTTTCAAAAACATCAGTATTGTATTTTGCTTTGTAAGTATTTATTTCAATTTTCTTTTTATGCTCTAAAGAGTCTATAATTTTATTAATTTCATTTTTCTGTGGAGCAAGGAGAGAATCTAATTCCGAAGAGCTAGTGGAAGGAGCTAGTGCATTTCTCTTTTGACTAAATCTCTTATGCAGTCTAACATATTCTTTAAGATATTTTTGTTCAATCTCTGTTATGTTTGTTCTTTCATTATCATGATTCATAAATAAGTTAAAAAGTGCTCCACTTTTTTTGATTGATTTTTTATCAAATTCATTCGACAACACCAATGAAAATATATCCTCTCTCATAAAAAGTGAAAAGTTTCCATTTTTGATATGATAATTGGACAAGACAATTTTTTGCAAATTATTATTGAAATACTTTTTCCTCTGGTAACTCGACATATTCTCAATTCTTTGCTCAATTAAGTCTATGTATCGTCCTTCTTGGATCAGCAATCCATCTTGTAAGAGTTGCGCCTCGTCATCTTTATAGGGATTTGAATAATTAGAAAAAGAACTATCAACAGTCCCTAAAAATATGACATAAGGAATAGCCAAAATGAAAAATTTCCTGGTGTATTTTGAATCTAAAAAATTGTATAGAATAGGTCTGTACAGAAACGACAAGGTGAGGTAGCTATAAAATTTGAATACTGGATTATAAATTTTCACTACCCATGGTTCTTGAATTTTTTTTATGCTTCCAAAGGATATAAAATCTAGTGCTACTACCAGTCCCAAGGCTAAATAAATAAGTAGGGCAAGTGGTATCAATATACCCCAACCTGAATATTGCTGCTGATATACTATTGGTGCTACCATTACGGAAATAAAGATGGTCAATGAAACGAGCAGTAGGAAAACTAAAAATGTAAATGCAAATATTACGCTGCATAGTTTTTCTAAGCGTTCAATAAATTCATCATAAGTCCCAATTTTTTCTTTTAAATATTTAGTATAAACTGGCGCATAATTGAGTTCATTAAAATCTATGCCATCGGAAACATATCTCAAACCAATAGAAGCAATCCATAGCCCCCTAAGAATAACGTGGATTAGCAAATTAAAAAAGAATATACGCCATCCAATAAACAGTACCCAATGAGAAAAACCAAAAATCGTTCGTAATGCAGGAGTATTCGAGTTAAGTTCAACAAAGGTGTTGAAATCCTCTATGAGTTCTATGCCACTATAAACTCCATAGAGGGCGAGTCCAGAGATTAGTAGTTCTAATTGCCAGCTTTCTTGCTGTATTTTTTCTAGCCATTCGGATAGGAATCCTTTTGATTTGGTACTGCTCTTTTTGTTTTCCATTTATAACTTGTTTCCCTTTTTCTTTTATCGGTTAGGGTTGTCGAAATAAGGGGGATACTATTTAGGGTGTCTCTATTTTCTCAAGATAGTAAAAAATATCTCAATTGAAAATCTTTACAGCTGATCTAGTTCAGTACTATTCAATCATGTCACTCCTCCAAAACCAAGGGTATTACGTACTGAAGGTACTAATAAATATTGTGCTTTCTTCTTACAGCTTTTTCTTTATACTCTAGACTCTTGCTCAATACTGTCGTCGCGTGAGGGATCGGCAAGGCGCAACCGTAGGGAAGCGGTCCCGATTTTTTCATCGGGACGGGAGCCGAACGGCGTACCCTGAAAGAGCCCGACAATGAGACTCGACTGAAGGGGATTGGTGGGTAGCCTGGTTCAGGCGAGTGTCGGTGGCACGCCCAAAATAATTAGATAATTAATATGCTTTACATATAAATTTTGTGGTCTAGTGTTCACTTATTATATTTAAAGATGAGAAGAGATATACATTTTAATTTATTGTTGATTTTTGGGATTATGCTGGGGTCCACTTCGCTGCTGCTTGGGCAGATGCAAGAGAAGATGATGACTGGCATGAATAAAATTGATGAAGAATCTGAGGTGGTCACAAAACATACGGCGACGATCAATGGGCAATCTATCAACTACTCGGCTACGGCGGGAACTATGCCGGTCTGGGACGAAATGGGCAAACCTATTGCGAGTCTGTTCTATACCTATTATAAGCGGGAGCTTAAAGGAGACCTATCGGACAGGCCACTGCTGATTTCTTTTAACGGTGGGCCGGGTTCTGCCTCGGTATGGATGCACATCGCCTACACGGGACCGAAGGTGCTCAAAATAGATGAGGAGGGATATCCTCAGCAGCCTTATGGCATACAAGATAATCCACACTCGGTACTCGACGTCGCCGATATCGTGTTTGTCAATCCGGTCAACACGGGATACTCCCGGCCGATCTTGGAAGAGGGTGAGGAGCTGGATAAGAAAATGTTTTTTGGCGTCAATGCGGATATCAAATATCTGGCGGACTGGATCAACACTTTTGTCACGCGCAACAATCGTTGGCTGTCTCCTAAGTATATCATCGGCGAATCTTATGGGGGGACCCGTGTCATGGGTTTATCACAGGAACTGCAAGATAGACAGTGGATGTATCTCAATGGTGTAATCATGGTATCTCCCGCCGACTATAAATCCTATGGGGCGGACAACGCCTTGTCTTCTGCATTGAATATTCCATATATGGCAGCCGCGGCTTGGCACCATCAGGTACTGCCAAGTGATTTGCAATCAAAAGATTTGCTGGAGGTATTGCCGGAGGTGGAAGCGTTTGCGGTGGATGAATTGTTGCCAGCTTTGGCGAAAGGGGGATTTATTTCTGAGGCTGAAAAAATGGAGGTCGCAGAAAAAATGGCGCGCTATACAACCATTGATAAGGAGAAAATTTTGCAGCATAATCTGGATATGCCGACCAGTTATTTTTGGAAGGAACTGCTGCGCGAAGAGGAAGGCTTGACCGTTGGGCGATTGGATTCGCGGTATCGGGGATTGGATAAAAAGGAATCGGGAGATAGGCCGGAGTACAATTCTGAACTAAAGTCTTGGTTACATTCTTTCACGCCAGCCATCAATTATTATCTGCGCGAACATCTGAATTATAAAACCGATGTGAAGTATAACATGTTTGGCCCGGTGCATCCTTGGGATCGTACAGAAGATGATACGCGCGCTAGTCTCGGTAGGGCCATGAATCACAATCCTTATTTGAATGTACTCGTGCAGTCGGGCTACTACGATGGCGCGACGACTTACTTCAATGCGAAGTATACGATGTGGCAGATTGACCCGAGTGGTAAGATGCGCAATCGTTTTACTTTTAAGGGTTACCGTAGTGGGCACATGATGTATCTGCGTAAGGAGGATTTGAAATTGGCGAATGATGATTTGAGAGAGTTTATTTTGAATACACAACCAAAAGGAGAATCAGCGCGGTATTAATGGTGAATGGTGAATTATAAACGGCTTCTCTTCGTGTTCGGAACCACCAAAGCGCACCTGAGTTCTTCGCTTACGTGTACAAGTCACCATAGTTTTCTTTGGTGACTCGTACACGAGTGATTAGTCTTTGGTGAACTCCCGAGAGTCGGGACAAGTTCTGGTGGTTTCGAACACGCTAGAGCTGCCCTAGAACCTTGCACCTAGTACCTAGTACCTTCTTCACCACCAAACAATAAAAAACGAACTATAAGAATCTCCATACTTCTCCCAACACAGAGGCGCTTGATTTTCCTTGAGGCTGGCCTGGATAGCTGGGGCTACATCCTCAAATTTCTTCCAATTATTGTTTTCAGAGGGGGCGATGCCCCAGTCTGTTTTTGTAGGTAAGTAGTATAGCTTGTCTGTATGGTCAAGATTGGAGAATTCTTCCATGCTTAGATAATAGCCTTGGATGGCTTTTTGGTAAGCGGGACTAAAACTGGATTTGTGTGCATAAGGAATATAGAGCGAAACCAATAGACAGAGGACTTGAGAAACTTCGGCGAGATCTATTTCGTATAGCTTCGACTTAGCGCTGTCATGATAGAGCAAGGGAAATTGTTTGCGCTTCACTTTGTCCAACTTCTCTATCAATGAATCATTTCTGTTGGGGCCAATCCAATTGTTGATGGGTTGCTCGGTTATCGTGGGATCGTAGAGATAGAATTTGTAGGCCAGCTCCATATGGAACAAGCGGTCTCTGTCATCCTCAATGATAAAATCAATTTCGCCAATCGTTTGCTTGTCCACCATCAACTGCACATTTTCGTACAGGACGGTGTAGTTGGTGGAGGCGTGGAGCAATCCAGAGACGACGCTTTCCGCCAAGTGCCCCAAGCGCAAATTAGTCGGTAATGCGAAGTCTGCCTCCCCATCAAAACGAAGATCTGATAATTGGAAAGTGGGCCAATCCGTGATGGATTCGTCCAGACTGTCTGCATTTAATATGGATTGTATTCTGGACTTAGTATTCATGGACCTAGGGGTTTTGGTAACGCTGCGATTGGCATCAAGGAAGTAATAATGAACTATCTCCGTAGCTCAAAAATCGGTAGTCATTGTCTAAGGCCTCCTGATAGATACGCCGCCAATCCTCCCCCACAAGGGCCGCCACTAATAATATCAAAGTAGTGCCTGGCATGTGATAGTTGGTGATCAAGCCCTCACACATCCCGAAGGTGTAGCCCGGGTATATAAATATTTCTGTCTGGCCACCGAGTTGATTCAGCGCATGCTTATCCATATAGCGCAGCACATTTTGCAATGCCGTCTGCTTGTCTATCGCCTCCATCTCCTGCGGATCTTCCTGTCGGATGTAGAAGTCCTCTTGGCCCTGCTGCAGTCGCACACCAAACCAGTAGAGACTCTCCAGCGTACGCAGCGAGGTGGTGCCGACCGCGATGGTCTTCGTCGCTGTGCGCAGAGATTCGATCGTATCCCTTGCTATCCAGACCTGCTCATTGTGCATGGGATGCGCAGAGATGTCTCCTGTGCGTATGGGTAGGAAGGTGCCCGCAGATACGTGCAGCGTCACATACTCTGTGTGCATGCCCTTGGACTCAAGCTCCTCCATGATGCCATCGGTAAAGTGCAAGCCTGCAGTAGGCGCAGCGACCGCGCCGTCCATTTTAGAGTATACCGTCTGGTATCGATCGCTATCCTCACGCTCTACTTCCCGCAGGATGTAGGGCGGCAGGGGCGTCTTCCCTATCTCGGTGAGCAGCTCACTAAAGGTCATGCCCGTCCAGGTGAAAGTGACCTCATCCTCCCCCGTCAGAGTCGCCTCTAGGCTATAGGTTTCATTGACGAGTGGTGTGCCATCTCTCCATCGTTTCGCATTGCCGATCATACACTTCCACGTGCAGGAACCCTGAGTCCGCATCACCTCCTCATGCGCAGTAGATGGGGCGAGCGGTTCCAGTAAGAAGATCTCCACCCGTGCTCCCGTCTCTTTATGAAAGATGATCCTCGCCGGTATCACCTTCGTATTATTAAAGACCAAGGTCGAGCCTTCGGGTAGCTGATCGGCTATCGTTCCAAAACCATGATGCTGTATATCTCCCTCTCGATACACCAACAATTTGGAGCTGCCCCGTTCCTTGGGCGGATGTTTTGCTATTCGCGATTCTGGCAAGTCATACGCGAAATCGTCTAATTTCATAGTTCTGTGGTTACTATTTTTTATGTGCAAATGTAGAGAATCTGGTAGAGGTTTAGGGGATTTGGGGGAATGTTGTTTGGGGATCTTATTCATTTTTAGATGCCCAATTAGTTACAAAAAACAAATTATATCCACCAATAAGCTCCCCATTCGCGGAGGCGCTTGCGCCAGAGCTCGGCGGAGCTTGTCCCGACTGCAGTGAAACGAAACGTCGGGGCGGAGCGAGCAGGGCAAGGGA
>CAYZUW010000238.1:0-6849 GCA_964481325.1 uncultured Saprospiraceae bacterium | reverse complement strand
GTGGTATTTTGCTTAAAAATACTTATTCCTTCGTATAAACAAAAACATCCATGTGTTTAAAATTATTAATTATGAGTTAGGAGTTATGAATGCAGCTCTCTCGTGTACAAAAAAGTAGCAAACCGCCCGTAAAGAATTATGAGTTATGAATGCAGCTCACTAGTGTAGGAAAAACTAGTAAACCCTTATCGAGTCCATTATTTCAAATGAGTAAAAAAAACAGCTAATACCTAATGCCAAACACCCTAGCAGCTTTAAGCGTTTCGCGCTTAATCAAAAGACTGGTTAATCTTAGAGGCAGCGTCTACAAGTGACTGATACTCTTCAGCAGAAAGGCCGTCCATACAGTAAGAAATAGGATTCACTTTTTGATTGTTGTGGATTACTTCATAGTGTAAGTGAGGTGCTGTAGAAGTACCTGTGTTTCCTACTGTACCTATGATTTGACCACGGGACACTTTCTCTCCTTTCTTGACAGAAACGGAACCCATGTGTGCATATAGAGATTGGTAGCCATATCCATGATTGATAATAATATGCGTACCGTATCCTGATTTCTTTTTGATAATCTTTTCGATGACTCCTGCACCAGTAGCCTGGATGTCAGTTCCTTTTGGGCAGGTAAAGTCCATACCCGTGTGCATTTTCTTACGTTTAAAGATTGGGTGCATACGCATTCCAAATCCTGAAAGTGCTCTTATGTTTCTCTTGAGTTTATCCTCTCTAATTGGTTTGATTGCTGGGATAGCAGCTAACTTCTTTTCTTTTAGGCTTGCTTCCGTTTCTAACTTATCTAAAGACTCTGACTGAATAGCCAATTGTCTTTTGAGTTTGTCCGCTTTTTGTTGTGTAGACTGTAAAAGTTCACCAGTTGATTTGTAATTCGTGATGAAGTCGTACTTTTCTGATCCACCTTGACCACCATTCCAAACTTGGTTATCTATAGGATCCATACCAAATATGACTCTGTGTACATTGGCATCTCTATCTTGAAGATTTTCTAGCACCTTTCCCATTTTTTCGACTTGGTCGTTCATGGCGATATGCTGAAGTTCTAATTGCTGAATTTCTCGCGTCTGTGCACGCTCAAAAGGAGAAGGAAGAAAGCTGTATAGTACTAAGGCCATCACTGCACTTGCTGTCAAAAATCCGAAAGCGCCGAGCAGCTTAGATTTGAGGGGCGTTTTTAACTTTTCGTAGCGAAGGGTAGTTTCGTTATAGTAAAACTTCTCTTTTCCCATATTTAGAATTTATAAAAGCACCATTTTACTACATTTGTAGAAAATATGGTTTTGCCTTAAGTCTCTTTGTTATTCAGTATGTTTGCAAGTATCGTGCAAATCGTGTTATATAAATGCACAATGGTAATAAACGGCTACAAAATTAATAGGGTTCTATAATAATCCAAAGAATTTGCCTCTATTCTTTGGCAATATTATGCTCTTATAAGACGAACTTGGAGGCTTTTTTTGAGTAGAATAAGAAATAAATCAGCGATAGATGAAATCGAGTGAAATTAGACAGCAATTTTTAGATTTTTTTGAATCCAAGAAGCACAAAATTGTAGCTTCAGCACCATTGGTGAATAAGGATGATCCGACACTAATGTTCATCAATGCGGGAATGAACCAGTTCAAGGATTATTTTTTGGGCAATGCGAGGCCTGATAATCCTAGAATAGCTGATACACAAAAATGCCTGCGTGTATCGGGTAAGCAAAACGATCTAGAGGAGGTAGGTATCGACAGTTATCATCATACTATGTTTGAGATGCTGGGAAACTGGTCTTTTGGAGACTACTTCAAGAAGGAGGCTATTGATTGGGCTTGGGAATTGCTTATCGATGTTTTCAAAATTGATAAAAATAATGTCTATGTGACCGTTTTTGAAGGTGATAAAGAGGATGGTTTAGAGCCGGATAATGAAGCGGTAGCACTGTGGAAAAATTTAGTGGCAGAGGAAAATATCTTGTATTTCGATAGGAAGGATAATTTTTGGGAGATGGGAGACACAGGTCCCTGTGGTCCGTGTACAGAGATTCACGTAGATATTCGCTCAGACGAAGAAAAAGCAAAGGTGCCTGGTAGAGATTTAGTAAATATGGATCATCCTCAGGTGATAGAAATATGGAATCTGGTTTTTATACAATTCAATAGAAAAGCAGATGGGTCACTAGAGGATTTACCAAATAAGAACATCGATACGGGAATGGGATTCGAACGCTTGTGTATGGTGCTTCAGGGTAAGACCTCTAACTATGATACAGATGTATTTATTCCGTTTATCCAATTTCTAGAAAAAGAAAGTGGGAAGAAATATACATTTGACTACGCCCTTTCTGCAAAGTCAGATATTGCCATGCGCGTGGTTGCGGATCACCTTAGAGCTGTTGCTTTTGCGATTTCGGACGGTCAGTTGCCGTCTAATACGGGAGCAGGATATGTAATAAGAAGAATTTTGCGTAGAGCGGTCAGATACTACTATTCGTTTCTTGATGTGCGCGAACCTTTGTTGCATAAAATGTTGCCTTTATTAGCGTCTGAGTTTGAGGCAATATTTCCAGAGTTGAAGGAGCAAATAGAAATGGTCTCCAAAGTAATCTTTGGAGAAGAGCGAACGTTTTTGAACACACTTGAAAAGGGTATTAATAGATTCAACTCTTTAGATACGAGTAGTGGGACAATCAATGGGCGAGACGCTTTTGAATTGTTTGATACCTATGGTTTTCCCATTGACTTGACGCGACTGATGGCCATTGAAAATGGAGTCAAGGTAGATGATGCAGGTTTCGAAAAAGCACTAGCAGAACAAAAAATTAGAGGTAGAGCGGATGCGAAAAGAGCAGTTGGGGATTGGACGGAGTTGATAGCAGATCCGACAGTAGAATTTGTGGGCTATGACCATCTGTCCATAGAGGATGCTGCTGTTATAAAATATAGAACTGTAAAAAATAAAAAGAAGGAGGAGTATCAAATCGTATTGAATAAAACTCCGTTTTATGCAGAGAGTGGTGGACAACATGGAGATTCAGGTTTAATGTTTTTTGGGGAAGAAAAAATTCCAGTTATCGATACACAAAAAGAAAATGACTTGATTGTTCATGTGGTGAAGAAGTTTCCGACTAGCTTTGAAGGTCCTGTGAAAGCGGAGGTTAATCACGTAAAACGAAGAGCTACTGAACGCAACCACTCGGCAGCGCATTTACTGCATGCTGGATTGCACCAGGTGTTAGGAGAGCATGCTACTCAAAAAGGACAAGATTTGGGCGATAAGAAACTACGCTTTGATTTTTCACATTTCGGGAAAATGACGGATGAAGAGGTGGCTGACTTGGAAGACTTGGTCAATGAGAAAATCGTGGCCAATATTCCTTTGGAAGAAGGTAGAGATATCCCATTAGATGAAGCAAAGGAGCGCGGCGCGATGATGTTGTTTGGTGAAAAGTACGGCGATAAAGTTCGTGTAATTACTTTTGATAAATCATTTTCTTCGGAATTGTGCGGAGGCACACATGTAAAAGCGACAGGTGAAATAGGATACTTCAAAATTTTATCTGAGTCTGGTGTAGCTGCTGGTATCAGAAGGATTGAAGCCATAACTGGCGAAGCATCTAGAAAGTATATCAATGATGAAGTAGCTACTTTAAGCAATGTCAAAGGTTTATTTAAAAATACACCTAACGTAGTGAAGTCAGTGAGTGACTTACAAGAAGAAAATAAAAATCTAAAGAAACAGATCGGTCAGATGCTAGCTGCTCAGGCGCAAGGCATTAAGAAAGATTTGATAAAGGAGGTGCAGCAAGTCAATGGAATAAACCTCTTGGCAAGTAAGTTGCCTTTCCAAGACACAGATGTAGTAAAAGATCTATCCTACCAATTGGAAAAAGAGATTGGAGATGTAGTCATTGTTTTTGGATGTGAAGTCAAGGCCAAGCCACAACTGATGGTAACTATCAGTAAGAATTTGGTAGAAAATAAGGCCCTTGATGCAGGTAAGATCATTCGTGAATTGGCTAAAGAAATTAAAGGTGGCGGTGGTGGCCAGGCTTTCTTTGCGACAGCAGGGGGCAATGATCTCGCTGGCTTAGACAAAGCAATAAGTAAGGCAAAAGAGGTGATTTAAAAGAGAAAATATTGCTCTAAAAGACATTTTAAGGATTCATGAGTTTTTGAAAAGGACTCAAAATTATGAGCTTAATTTTTTACCCTCAATATATCGCACCATCGACATACAGCGATTTTTAGATAACTCAATCAGGCGATACCCGATTTTGTAGGAATCCACTCTAAATTCATCAGCGCTAGAGTCAATTTGGCAATAGGTAGATGGCGTGATGGCGATGTGTAGATTATCTAGGTGCACCATTTTTTCTGTGTGGTAATGCCCACAAAAGAGATATACGTTTTTTTCGTAGGCCTTAAAGAGTTTTTGAATTTCCTTTCTATCTTCTAAGGCGTACTTGTTGTCCATAAAAGTGACTTTGCATTTGGCAGGTGGATAGTGTGTGAATACTAGGATGTTTTTATCCGCTTGATGCAGTTGACGTTTTATCCATTTTTTTTGATTGTCTGAATGCCTGGCTTTACTATTGTCTAAGAACAGTGCAGTAGTTTTATTTAATTTTTTAGCGAAGTAGATTTCCTCTTCTCCATGGCTATAGTCAATCTTAAAAATATCCATCATCAATAAAACATCATCATGATTACCAGGAAGGACTATATAAGGTATATCTGTATTATCCAGTTTGGCTTTAATCCAAGTGTATATCTCTTTGAGTCCTATATCAAAACACAAGTCTCCTGTGAGTATGATAAGGTCCGGTTGAACAAAAACTACTTCTCCTAAAATTTGAAGGAAATTGTCACGAACATCGACATTGTAAGTGTCTTGCCCTTGTACGCCGATATGTAAATCAGTAATTTGTGCAATTCTCATTTATAGAATTCTTATTATCTTTAAGCAAATAACATAAAAATAGATATGATGAATAAGTCAATAAAACTAATAAAATTTGTGGTCTTTCTGCTTTTTGCACAAAGTCTTACCGCTGGAGAAGGGATGTGGTTGCCATTATTGCTTGAATCTCTCAATGAAGATGAGATGAAAAATATGGGCCTCAAGCTTTCTGCAGAGGATATCTACAGTGTGAATAAAAGTAGTTTGAAAGATGCAATTGTTCATTTTGGTGGCTTTTGTACAGCAGAAGTAATTTCGAATAAGGGTTTATTACTCACTAATCATCACTGTGGGTATGGTCAAATCCAATCCCATACCACACTAGAAAATAATTACTTGAAAGATGGATTTTGGGCAATGAAAAAATCTGAAGAACTTCCCAATCCTGGATTGTTCGCAAGATTTATCTTAAGCATTGAGGATGTATCTGAAGATATGCTGGCTGGTGTGACGGACAATATGAGTTCGACAGTAAGACAATCGCAGATTGATAAAAACATGAATATGGTGCGTGCGAAGCATGAGCAAGGTTTAGCGGCGTACGACGATATAGTTATTCGTCCATTTTATCATGGCAATCAGTATTTTCTTTTCGTGACAAGAACGTTCAATGATGTACGCCTTGTAGGTGCTCCGCCTGAGGCAGTTGGAAAATACGGTTCGGATACAGACAACTGGGTTTGGCCAAGACATACTGGTGACTTTGCTATGTTTAGAATATATGCAGGGCCAGATAATTTACCTGCTGACTATAGCCCAGACAATAAGCCTTATGTACCTAAGCACTCATTGCCGATTTCTTTAGATGGTGTAGAAGAGGGAGATTTTACAATGGTATTTGGTTTTCCTGGAAGAACAAATCAATACCTTCCTGGGAGTGCTGTAAAGCAAACTGTAGAAGTACTGAATCCCGCAAAGATAAGTGTTAGAGAAGAGGCATTGGGTATCATCGACAAGTATATGCGTACTGATCCACAAGTAAAAATACAATACGCCTCTAAATTTGCAAGAATTGCGAATTCATGGAAGAAGTGGATAGGAGAAAGTCAGGGAATCAAAACGACTGACGGTCTAGGAAAAAAGCGAGATACAGAAGCAGAATTTACAAAGAGAATAAATGGTAATCCAAAACAAAAAGCCAAATACGGAAATCTTCTGAACGAGTTCAATCAATTATATAAGGATATTGAACCTTATGCTTTGAGTAAAGATTATTTTGATGAAGTAGTTTTTAGAAATGTGGAGATTTTGCGTGCCGCTGGATTAGCAGGAAGAATGGTTACTGCTTTCGAAAGCAATGGAGCAAATGGATTCAATAATATGAAGCAAAGACTTAAAACTGGTTTCTTCGATGGATTTTATAAAGACTATAGACCCGAAATCGATCAAGAGGTTTTTGCTGCCTTACTGGGTATGTATAAGAAGAATGCACCTTTTAAGGGCTTAACTTCTCCAATTGATAAGATGATGGGAACCAGAGATGGTATGGGAGACTTTAGTGCTTTAGCTGAAAAGTTATACTCTAATTCATTTATGACCAAGCAGATGAGCTTTGAAAAAGTGATGGCTATGAGTCCTAAAGAAGCTGTTGCTGCTATAAAGGCTGATCCATTATATACATTTACCAATGATATGGATGCCGCCTATACTGAAATCGTTGAGGGGAAATATAATGCTTACAATGCTCAGATAGCTGAAAAGCAAAGACTCTATATGGAAGCATTGATCGAAGTTTTTCCGGAAAAGAAATTGTACCCTGATGCAAACAGTACCATGCGTATCACTTATGGTAAGGTCAATGGATACAAGCCAAAAGATGCAGTTTGCTATACACCTGTGACCTACTTGGATGGTGCCATGGCTAAGTACAAGCCAGGAGACTACGAGTTCGAT
>CAYZUW010000237.1:0-6858 GCA_964481325.1 uncultured Saprospiraceae bacterium | reverse complement strand
ATATAGGATTGTCTACCCAATAATATATGTCATTGCTTTCCTTCGGCAAGTCAGAAAAACTAAAAAGTAGGAAAGCCATCTCTCGATTGTTTCGAGAGGGAAAATCATTCTCAGTGTATCCTCTGAGAGTGATTTTTTTTATGGATAAGGAGGCCACTCCTTCTCCACTCCCCAAATTTACTTGTAGCGCTTCCAAGAAAAATTTCAAAACAGCCGTTGAGCGCAATCTTCTCAAGCGCCGAATGCGCGAAGCCTATCGCCACGCCAAAGCTCCTCTTATAGATACTGCTCGCGAAGGGCAACTCGAAATCATGGTTCTCTTTGTGGGGAAGAAGACGATGGATTATCAGACTATTGCTACTGCTATGGAGAAGGGGGTTAGGAAGTTGTTGGACTAGATGGTGCGTATAGCAAAAAAAACATTCTCCAATTATATCACGAATATCGGGTGGCCTTTATCTCAAGCTTGCTGCAACATCCTGCATCCACAACATTTTCTTTCAGTTCTTACGTTCTGTCTACTTTTCCATTGCAGCAAAGTAGCAAGACCCGCCTGGATGACCAGTCGGACAGGGTCTAGGCAGTTCGCTGGGTCACTCTTTCATGTTTGTGTAAAGTGTGTGTATTATGAGCAAGCTTTTTATTGCTTCCCGAGCTAGAAACGAATAATAGCCAAACGATAACGAATACTAGTTAGCGAAATCCCTATCGAGTAATATTATTTAGATTGAGTTAGAATTATAGTACTGCAAATTTCTAACAGTTAAAAACTAGTATATGTTATTTAAGAAAAAACTCATTCTTGTATTTATAATATTCAGTTGCCTTTCAAATGTATCTATCGGCCAAGAATTTGGAGATACGCTATATGTTATTGCCTACAATGGAGTCAATCTCAGGTCAGCGCCAAATACAAATTCAGAAAAAATAAGATCTATTCCTTTTGGTACAGCGCTGATGTATTGTTCTGATTCTTATAATGATAGAATTGAAGTGCGCGCAGGTCGTTGGATAGAGGTAGAGTATAAGCAAGAAAGTTGCTATGTTTTTGATGGTTTTCTTATAGATAAAAAACCTCCTGCATCTCGAAAGTTGACTTTAACTGGATTAGATGAATTTATTAAAAAGGCCTATGGTCAGGACTTGATAGAAGAAGTTGTGGAGGAATCAAAAAAGAAGGGCGATCGTCCTGATATAAAGATGTCTAATTATTCTACTGGACTTATGGTGACTCACCTGGATTATACTTCGATGGAATCTTGGGAATATGTATTTCCAAAAATGAGATCAAGAGATCTAATTAATTTGATAGACCTAGTTTTTTCAAATTATAATAAAGAAAATAAAACGCTAGTTAATTTCTTCGAAGAGGATAGTTTTTGGAAAAACAAACATCCAAATGAAATTTGTGCTCGGGCTTTTCATGTTGACTTGGCAAAAGGAGTAAGCGTCCATTTTAATTATTCTCGTAGGCAATCAGGAGGTGATCCTGTTCCTAGAATTACGGTAAGGGAAATAAGGAATTAGACAGAATTCCCAAAATCCAACAATTAAAACCTGTTCCAAAAACGCTATGTTAGCCGCAACTTGGACATGTGTATTGAATCAGTGGCACAGCCCTTGCGTTAGGACACAAATACACTGCGGACTTTATCTCAAGCTTGCTGCAACATTCTGCGTCCGCAACATTTTCTTTCAGTTCTTAAGTTCTCTCTAATTTTATCGTTTGTTGCGTGGCTTTGTCCAGCCTGATGATCTATGATGAATTGGTTTTGATTATTATGGAGTCAAAAGCTCCGGCTGGAGCGATATTATTGTAACCTAGGTCTTCAGTCCTAGGTAGAAAAAATAGCCAAGATCCAATTTGGCGGGATTTTTCTTTTTTGAAAATCAGGACAAATTGAGTTTTTAGAATAAGCCTATTTGAAATAGTCAAAACGAAATCCTTCAATGCCAGTCAAATACTTTTCTTCGGAGTCAAGTACTACAATCAAGAACAATCACGGGCTAAGGATAGTAGCCAGAGACGATCGTAGCGTAGCGTAGAGACGGCTCGTCCGACAGGACCGAAACGAAGTGGAGTGGCGAATAGCCTGACCTCGATAGAGGGAGCCCCCAAAACCAACAAGTAATAATAAAGATATAGGTACTTGCTATTCGATAAAAAAGCCGTAATTTGATTTTCTAAAAAAATGGAAAGAATATGAATAAGTTGATGTCGATTTGTCTAATGTTTATGTGTACTTTTTTGGCTGCGCAGACGGAGTCTAACTGGTTTAGGTCGGTGAAGATCTCGCCGGATGGCTCTGAAATTGTATTCACCCACAAAGGAGACCTGTATAAGGTGGCCTCCACTGGAGGACAAGCCCAACAATTGACTTTTCACCAAGCGCATGATCATAAAGCGGTTTGGAGTAAGGACGGGTCAAAACTGGCGTTCGCTTCAGATCGATATGGCAATTTTGATATCTATACAATGGATGCAGATGGTGGTGCGGCTACTCGATTGACTTTCCATTCCAATAATGAAGAACCCTATAGTTTTTCCAACGATGATAAGATGGTTTACTTTGGCGCTATACGTCAAGATGAATCCGCGCATAGACAATATCCTCATCGTTCGCAAACGGAGCTATACGCGGTACCAACAAGTGGCGGGAAGGTAGATATGGTTTTTACATTCCCAGTTGAAGATATGAATATCAATGCGGCTGGCTCACAGTATTTGTATCATGATAAAAAGGGGGGAGAAAACTACTGGAGAAAACACCAGAATTCTTCTATCACCAGAGACATCTGGTTGTACGATGTGGCTTCTGACAAACACACCATGATAACTAATACCGATACAGAGGCAAGGTCTCCTATCTTTATAGATGATTCGAGTTTTTATTATTTAGGAGAACAAGACGGTACTTTTAACATCTACAAAAAATCAATGGCTACTTCGAATGCAGATGAAAAACTTACCAATTATACCATGCATCCCGTGCGATTTTTGAGCTATGGAGGCAACACGATTTGTTACGGATATCATGGGGATATTTATACGATGAAGGAGGGGGCTAAAGCACAAAAAATCGAGGTAGAAATAAAAACTCAAGACATCTCGAATAATGATAAGTACATTTCTATCCGAGGCGGTGTAAACGAAATGGCCGTGTCACCCAATGGAAAAGAGATTGCATTTATCGCTAGAGGAGAAGTTTTTGTGACCTCCGTCAATGAAGCTTATACAAAGCGCCTGACAAATACGCCCGAGCGGGAACGATTTGTCACATGGGGTCCTGAGGGCAAGTCCGTAGTATATAGCAGTGAACGCAACGGAAAATGGAGTGTGTACAAGTCGGAAAAAATGAGAAAGGAAGAACCCTTTTTCTACGCCGCTACCTTGATTAAAGAAACGCCCGTCTTAGAAAACGAAAATGATAATTACCTACCCAAGTACTCTCCTGATGGGAAGAAGCTAGCCTATATCGAAGGGCGAAGATCATTGAAGGTAATTGATTTAGCGACTAATAAAGAGACAACACTATTGACACCAGATGATTTGTTTCACATGAGAGATGGGGATAAGTATTTTACTTGGAGTCCTGACTCAAAGTGGTTGTTAGTAGAGTGGGATTTGCTGCTCAATAACAGCGAGGTTTTGTTGATGGCGGCAGACGGATCAAAGAGAGTGAATCTAAATGATAGTGGATACTATGACTATTCTCCAAAGTGGGTCAATAATGGAGAGCAGATGTTGTGGTTCAGCAATAAAAATGGATTGAGATCTTACGCTACGAGCGGTCGTTCAGAAGCAGATGTATACAGCATGTTTTTTACCCAAGAGTCATGGGATAAATTTAATCTATCCAAGGATGATTTAAAGCTTCAAAAAGAGGTTAAAAAAGAACTAGAGAAAGAGAATAAAAAAGACAAGGAAGAGGAAAGTAAAAAAGGCAAAAAGAAAGGCAAGAAAAACGATAAAGAGGATACAAAAGCAAAAGAAGATTTGCTGACATTCGATTGGGATCGCATGAAGGATAGAACAAAGCGATTGACGATTCATTCTTCTAGCTTGGGAGACGCGGTTTTGTCTAAAGGAGGAGACACCCTTTATTATTTGTCAAGATTCGAAGATAAGATGAATTTGTGGAGTACTAATCTCCGCACCAAAGAAACAAAGATGGTGCTGAAGTTGGGCGCCAATTCTGGAGGTTTGCAGTGGGATAAGAAAAGGAAAAACTTGTATCTCTTATCTGATGGTACCATTTCAAAATTGGATCTAGGCAAAGGCTCAAAGAAAGGTGTGAAGATTGCTGGAGAAATGGAGTTTGATATTGCAGCAGAACGAAAAGCCATTTTCGACCATGTATGGATTAGAACTAAGGCCATTTTCTATCATCCAGATTTTCATGGCATAGATTGGGATTTGATGAAAAAGGAATACGAACCTATCATTTCTCAGGCGGGTAATTCATACGAAATGACCGAGTTGCTATCTGAAATGTTGGGAGAACTCAACGTGTCTCATGCAGGAGCGCGATATAGGGGAGGTAGAGTAGACAATGCAGATGCTACTGCTTCCTTAGGAATATTTATGGATTACAAGCATACTGGTAATGGCATCTTGATCGATGAAATCATTCTTGGTGGTCCACTGGATAAAGCCAAGTATAAAATAAAGGCGGGTATGGTCATTGAGAAAATAGATGGAGAAACGATCGATGGAAATCAAGACGTAGCGAAATATCTAAATAGAAAAGCAGGGAAGTTTACCCTTTTAGAGTTGATAGATCCTAAGACACAACAACGAACAACAATCACCGTCAAACCGATAAGCCTTGGGGCAGAAAACAGATTGCTCTACGAACGCTGGGTCAAGAAGAATGAACAAGAGGTGGCAGAAAAAAGTAATGGCCAATTGGGCTATGTGCATATACCGAGTATGGGAGATGGCCCATTTAGAAGCATCTATCAAGATATGATGGGTAAGTACTTTGACAAAAAAGCCATCGTAGTGGATACTAGATTTAATGGTGGGGGAGACTTGGTGGCTGATTTAGCGATGTTCTTCACAGGGGTTCCCTTTATCACTTATGAAACAGAGGCCAAATTGGTAGGTGGAGAACCTACCTCAAGATGGACAAAACCTACACTAGTCTTATTGAATGAAGCGCAGTATTCAGATGGGCATTGTTTTGCCTGCGGTTACGACGATCTCAAAATCGGAAAGACAGTGGGGATGCCAGTGCCAGGTACCTGTAGTTTTGCGGGTTGGGAAGGCTTGCCAGATGGTAGTTTATGGGGAGTCGTGCCGATAAGTGCCAAAGACATAGATGGCGAGTGGATGGAGAATAACCAAACGGAACCGACCGTCAAGGTGAAGAATATGCCAGGGTTTATTGATAAAGGGGTAGATCAGCAGTTGCTAAAAGGGATTGAGGTATTGTTGGAGGATGTGAAGTAGAGGAGTTGATTGGAGAGAAAATATATTTTGGGCGATCCACCCGCTCCCGCCATTTCATTATGGGAGCGGGTGGCGCGTCATCCGCTTGTACGCACTACTGCATACGCATCTGGTGATATAGTCGTTCTTAGTCTCTCCTCTCGTCGAGCCGTCAGGTCTCCTTATCCTAGTAGTTGTCTGCAGCAGTTTGTATCGCTTCTACCGCTATCGCAAAGTTTTTGTTATAGAGTTTTACTTATGTTTGAGATACTCAACCCCCAATCGATACCCATCCAATCCTAATCCCACAATAGACCCCACTACCTTTTCACTGATCAAAGAGGTCTTGCGGAATTCTTCTCGTGCATGCACATTGCTGATGTGTACTTCTATTACAGGGCTGGTGATAGCAGCAATAGCATCTCTTATAGCTACCGAGGTATGTGTGTAGCCTCCTGCATTCAGAATAATGCCGTCTGCCGAAAAGCCTACTTTTTGCAACTCATCTATTATCAATCCCTCTACGTTACTTTGAAAATAATCAATGAGCATAGTAGGATATTGGGCGCGTAAGTCTTTTAGATAATCCTCAAAACTTTGCCCTCCATAGACTTCTGGTTCACGTGTGCCGAGCAGATTTAGATTGGGGCCATTGATGATGTGTATGTGCATACTGCTAAAGTAGAAAATTGGGAGGGGAAAATGGTAACAAAGCCTTGTAAAAGAAAGTTTATAGTGTAAAAATATCCTACTCGTTATTATTTCGTCTGAGTGCAGGCTATGTACTTAAATAAGCTGTGCAGTATATTTTATGCTGTACTATTTATTGTTCCTCATCTCCCCTTCAAATGCCAACTTATATGACTATATCTATTTTCGCCAATCGCATCCCTATTTTTTTCAACTACTTCGGATACTTTTTCTTTTAATCCATCAGGACAATGCACAAAAATGACTAAGCTATTTTCATCGCATTTTCTATCGATCGCATTTAAGCTATCTATTCCAAATGCTTCAATCTGGTTTATAACGTGAAGTGTGTTTAAACTATCAATTTCATTCTGAATTGCCCATAAGGAATCTAAGACTTGCTTCTCTCTTTCAGTATATGACCTTTTTAAACTTTTTGCTTCAGCCTATATTTCAGATTTCATTTCCGAATCAATTTCTGAAAGCTCATCTAGGCCATCAGCAAATCCTTTGGATTTCATAATGGAGTCAACGAGTGGAAAGAGTTGGCCTTGCAGCTTTGTTTTGCGTAGTTCTTGATCTCTATCCATTAATTCTTTAATGGATTCACAATCTAACTTCAAATAAACATTCGGATTTTCATTTTTACAAGATAGAAATGATAATGTTAGTGCAAGGGCTAGAATTTTGTTTTTCATTTTGGTTGTTTTTGTTTGTGGTTAGCGAACCATGTT
>CAYZUW010000236.1:0-6880 GCA_964481325.1 uncultured Saprospiraceae bacterium | reverse complement strand
AGGACACCCCCGTGTAACAGTTACGAGTTTCGTGCAAGAGGATTGAACGTAATGGCGCAACGCCTTGCGCCCAACAGCAGGCATTCATCATTTGCTCGCAAGCGAGCACGCTCTCCCCACCACCTTTGCCCCAAATCTGCGTTTGATGGCATCCATGGTTTGGAGTAAGCGCATCTCCTCCTCAGTATCGTCAAAGAGATTGATCTGGTAATTACCCGTTACGAGATGACTGAAGCGTACTCCGACGAGACGCACCAGTTGACGACGTTGATACAACTTATCAAACAGGGTAGTAGCTAGGGTCATAAGACTCTTGTCATTGGCGGTATAGGCGATGCGTTTTTGTTGCGAGTAAGTATTGAAGTCCGAGTAGCGAATCTTGACGGTGATACAAGCAGTCAACTTCTTCATGTCGCGCAGTTCGAAAGCCAGCTTCTCGACCATACCCATGAGTAGGCTTTTGAGTTTTTTGACATCGATGGTGTCTACCTGAAAAGTACGCTCTGTAGAAATCGATTTTTTGTCAGAGTAGGGGACGATGGGACGGTCGTCGATGGCGTTTGCTTTTTGCCACATACTGATGCCATGTTTTCCAAATTCGCGCTCGAGCAATCGCACGGGGATCTCACTCAGTACGCGCACCGTACGCACACCCATAAAACTCAGTTTTTTATAAGTCGCTTTTCCGATAGAAGGAATCTTGGATACGGATAAGGGATGTATAAATGCAGTTTCCTCCCCAGGAGAGATTTTCATCATGCCATTGGGTTTGGCTTCGCCGGCACTCATCTTGGAGATGAGCTTATTGACTGATAGTCCGAAAGAAATCGGTAGTCCACTTTCGCGCATGATGCGCTGTCGCAATTCTATCGACCACTTATAGCAACCGATGTGTTGATCCATTCCCGTGAGGTCTAGATAAAATTCGTCGATGGAGGCTTTCTCAAACATAGGCGCACTATCGGCGATGATGTCAGTGATCAGTGTACTGTATTTGCTGTACGATTCCATGTCGCCCTTGAGCACAAGGATGTCTGGGCATAGCTGGTGCGCCATGCGCATAGGCATACCCGAATGCACCCCATACTTGCGCGCCTCATAGCTGCACGAAGCCACGACTCCGCGCCGACTCCGACCACCGATGACGACGGGCTTTCCGTGTAGTGCACTATTGCGCAAGAGCTCGACAGAGACAAAAAAAGCATCCAAATCTAGATGTAATACCGCTCTAGAATAGGCAGAAGAAGGTTGTTTCATAGCGCCACAATATAAAACAAAATGTTTTAAATAAGCAAACATTGCCTCCTTATTATGGTTATAAAATCACTATAAATAAATTATATGATTATTATTTTATACGTAAGATGCTGTAATTGTGCTACTCATAAAAGTGGGCTTGTATTCATAAAAAATGGAAAGTGAATTTCTATATGGAATGGTAAATGACTCTAAATCCTTGGCAGGTTTCATGATTTCGTATGCACGCTCATGAGCGGTAAGTATAATCTATTGGTCAAATGTAGAATATATTTCTAATATAATATACTATCTTTAAAGGAGACAAAGTTCTAGTAAAATGAAGTATACTTTTCTGATATTATGTAGCGCTTTTATGTGCTTTTTATCTTGCGATGACGATGATATGAATGTTTCTACACAAGGTCCGATTCCTGTAGACGTTAACGTGATCAATCAGTTTAACTGGGAGGCTTTTATCGATGAAAGTACGGTTGATGAATTGGAAGACTTCTCTATCAGATATCCTGTTATCCAAGAAGATCTAGTAGTATATAGTAATAGTGATAGGAACGGCTTTACTGGCTTAGATAGAATTACAGGATTTGAAAGGTGGAATAACTATGATCAAATGGATTTAGGTTTAATTTCGGAAGAGCCAACAGTTGTATCAGGTACCATGCACTTAGCCAATGAGAATACCTTTAAAAGTATTGATCTACAGACGGGTGCTATTTTGAATGACTTGACTCTAAATCTTGAAGGAGAAGAAGAATTATCAGAAACAATAGGAGTGTTTGAAGATAAGCTCTACTTGATTGTAGAAGAACCAAATGGTATAAACGTTACAAGTGAATGGTTAGTGGGTCCTCTTAATAATCCCAGTGCAGCATCATTCGTGCGCTTCAATCAAGATGATGTTGGGGAGATTGGGAAGCCTGTATTTCATGTAAATTCCAACAATGAAGTATTGATGATTTACAGTTCTTCGCTTCCAAGGGCATCTATCAGGTCATATAATCTAACAACGGATCAAATAGAATGGCAGGTTGACGATTTTGATAGCTCTGGACAGGTATCTAATATAGAAATAGATGAAGGTCAGATTTATGTAGCTGTCGGATTGAGCATCATGTCTTTGGATTCTAACACTGGTGAGGAAATTTGGTCACAAACACATTTTCTAAATGACCTTGATGATGCAGATGGATTGGTATTAGACGCCAATAGAGTTTATGCAGTAGGTTCGGAAGTATATATAATAGAAAGATCGACAGGTGAGTTGGTCTGGAGTGCGCAAGGATTTGAAAAAAATAATGCTACTATCCCTGCCGTTAGAAATGGATTTAGACCTATTATCTATCAAGGTAATCTTTACTTTTCGGAGATGTCTGGATTGTTGATTTGGGTTAATCTTGATGATCTTCAGATTGATTACTTCGAAATCCCAAGTGATACGGTAACAGAGATTGACGGTGACCCAGTGCGATTGGACGAACTGGATTTTCGAAACAGTGGATTAGCAGTATCTAGTGATGGTATTATATTCACATACGATAGATTTAGATTCCTTTCTTTTGAGACACCTATGTTTTGAATGCTTTTTTAAAAAGCCATCTAATATAGCTCCCAAGTTTTTACTTATTCTATAAAGAACTATAATAATGGTTTTGCAATATCTTCTTCTTTTATAGGAGTAGGGGCTCATTCTCTATATACTCTTACAATAGAATGCCTAACTGTATTGAATCTTCGCATAATATTATCTCACTTTCCTAATTTTTAAAATGACTTCTAGCTTGAGCTGAATGATAAAGCAAGTTTTATACAAGTATTTACTTTATTATAATTTTATTGATAAGAAATTAACATTAAAGTATAATATTGATGTCACACATTGGCGTTTGTGGCCGGAACGGGCAAAAATAATTTAAAAAAATTACGACTCTAGCCTAAGGGCTGATTTACAACAAACAAATACATAGTAAAATTATATATGTGTAATATATAAATATTGTAATTAGTTATTATTCAATTATTTAACTAACTAATGGAATTCTTCCAAATATTTCATTCTGAAGAAGTAGCTTGAAAATATTAACCTTTTTTCTGATATTTAGTAAACAATAAAGGCAAACACACGCTTACAGAACACTTAAAAAGCACACTATAAAATATGTCACAGAAAGGAGCGGTTGATAAGAATCAAGAAACGGTATACATTCAAAAAGTAACGGCACTTACTAGTTCGGGAAAACACCAAGAGGCAATGCAGTCCTTGGAGGAGGCATTGAGCCAGTTTCCGAACTCAGTAACCTTGATTTTGAAAAAGTCACAGATACTCTTCTACAATGAAGAATTTCAAAAGGCCATTGAACTCATAGAGTCATTTACTACGTGTGACTTGAAGTTGGAAATCCTAAAAGCTAAATGTTACCATTCTTTAGGTCGTTCAGAACTAGCAAAAGATTTATTGGAAACCTTGAGACTAGAATATTGTCGTAGCATAGAAGATGCAAATATGCTAGATATGGCGCTAGGGGATATACTTTATGAGCAAATGCGCTATAAGAAAGCCTTGCTTTTGTATAAGACCGTATTGAGATCCAATCCTAGAAATAGGGAGGCGCTGGACGCAGTGTGGAACATATATGATGATGCTAACGATTATGTAGCATGCATAAATTATCACAATGAACTGCTAGAAGAAGATGCATACAATGAAAAGGCATGGATGGCATTGGGGCAAGCCTATAGCTACAACAAACAAAAGCTAGATGCAGCACATGCCTTCGATATGGCAGCCACGTTAAACGATAACAATATCGATGCATTAGCAAAGCAAGCACAATGCTTAAAAGAATCTGCTAAGTACGAAAAGGCCATAAACATCTATAATCGTATCATTGATAAGGAAGCAGCTATACAGCATACTTTGATGATGGACTTAGCGGAATGCTACTTAGCTCAAGAAAATTACAATTTAGCCTATTTTTATGCTTCAAAATTTCAATTGAAGGATAACACCAATTGGTACGCTTACTTATTAAAAGGAATTTGTCTAGTAAGACACCACAACCACTTTGAAGCCATTGAAAACTACCAAAATGCCATTCGAATAGCAGGAGACCATACATTGATATTGATCAATCTAGCGCTGGCGCATTACCATGTCGGAGAACAGAAAGCTTCTTTCGACTATTTTATGAAGACATTGGATAATGCACCTGACAATTTCCAGTATTGGCTCTTTGTAATTGAGTTCTTATATAAGCACAAAGACTTCTCTGCAGCTAAGATAGTAGCTGAAAATGCCAATGACGTATTTAAATCTGAGCTATCAAGCACTATCCTGATGACTAGTTTCTTTAAGCTAGAGGATAGAGTAGGAGCTTATAATGCTGTAAATCACCTGAAAAAAATGGACGAATCTCTTTTTTCTAAGGTATTATTATACTGCCCAGAGCTTGCCGAAGATGCCCAATTCAAAGGATTCTATAGGTATTGTTCAGATAAGAAGGAACTGCCAGCAATAAGCGAAAAAGGGTTTGATCTACCCGACGGATACATTGAATTTGCATGATTTATAACAAACTAATTACGTGAATTGGAGGATGTGAAACACTAGGCACGGCATCACGTAAGATAGTAAATAGTATTGCATAAACTACTCATTACAAGACTGTGGCAAAGAATACAAGCAAGAAAAAGAACACGCCTTCGAGAGCAAAGTCAAAGAAATCTATCAAGGGAAAAGCGCGCAAGCTTTTTAAGCTATCAGATAAAGAAAGCGCTAAGATAAAAGGTGGAAAATCTAAGAAGTCATCTGGTGGATTTAGGCTTACAGTACCGCACTAAATCTGTATGTGCAGTACCATATTTCTTTTTTATTTTTTTTACATATTTAGAGTTGGAAAATTAGAAATAAGACTTAACTTGCAGCATCAATCTGAGTGTTTTTTACAATTTATATTTTTGTATTGCCCTTCAAAGAGATTAGCATCTCACTACTAGTATATTGGAAATTTAAATCAAATTAACTTAGTTGTGCCCAACGAGAGCGATGCTAATTTATTAAATAACACACATGAAACAAAACACTGAAAGAAACAATAAGCCTATCAATAATGGATTTCCATTATTCCCCTTAATGAATGAAAAGGACAGCATCGAATTAATTGACGAACTGCTGATTAACGACTTTATTAAAGATGCCATGACACATACCAAACGGTCAATGTCACGATTTCCTAACAACCAAGCATTCAATAGGAGAGAGGCAGATATTTACTTTCGCCAAGAAGTCTACGATAAGGCTCTTTGGATTTATAATAGGATTGAAAACCAAAAAGACAGCCCCAAGAGATTATTAAGCCTTGCTGTAAAGGAGATGAATAGCAACAAGCTGGCAGAAGCGGAAGAAAGGGTTAGAGAGCTAAGACTTAACAAGTCAGTTGATATATCTTCAAGAGCCTATTCTATCTTAGCAGATATCGCTTTTTTGAAAAATGACTATAAAGGTATGTACAGATGGTCTCGTGAAGCGATAAAAAGAAATCCATTTTTGGACTCTTTTGCTCGACAATTCTATAAGGCTGTAGAATTAACCAATAACCATCACAAAAGCATTCCTTTTTACGAAACGCTTATTGACGATAATCCTTATTCTTCTCAGATGTGGTTGCACCTAAGCAAATGTCACGAAAAGTTAGGCTATAAAACACAAGCAAATGACTGTTTAGATATGGTATCGATGATAGAAACTACCAATTAAACTGTTACATATAAAAAGAGTCTTAAAGACTACCTTGTTATCAAGGTGGTCTTTTTTGTTTGCCCATGCTGGGCAAACAAAAAAGGCTACCTCAGGATGAGGTAACCATGTATGAAATTTAGTCTAATTACATAAGACTGAATTTCAAAGTCAATAGCTGTTTTTCGGGGCTATTGGAAAAAATATTGGCTTTGGGTTTATATTTTAACCTGGCTAAAAACTTGCCAGTCTATATTTTTAAACCTTAAATTTACTATCACTTATACTTTTAATTTCTATACTACTTTTTAATTCAAAAAAGAAAATGTGGAAGAGACAAGCTCAAATGAGCTATCTGTCTCTTCCCATTTATAAATTGAAGTATTAAGCATTGTAATATCTATTGATTCGCTTTATGCAGAGATTTATCAACATAAAAGGGATAACTTCTTTACTGATTTCTTTGACTTAATTTTGCTAGACAAATACTTAACCAAGTTGTGTGTCTATACCTTAGTCAACTTCTACCGAGAAAGAAGAATTTAGTTCCCATTTATTTTTGCCAGAAAAATTCAAACGTAATAGTTTTTGTGTGTTTTTATTTGTGTTTTTTGAGGCCAAATTATATTTGATTCTTGTTTGAATTCACCAATCTAATAAATTTCTATCAATAGAAATATCATGTAGACAAAGTAGCTTTTAGGAAATGATAAATAAATTGAAGTCAATCTATAATCGAAAACAGCTAAGGTGGAAAATCGAATAATAGGGTGTGCAGGGAGGCGAGTTGGATAATTGCATTGATTTGTTTTTTGGTGTTTAATTGTACATTGCAATACCTAAGAAATGAATCTTAAGTTACATACAAGTGTCAAAAAAAAATCATTTTGC
>CAYZUW010000235.1:0-6913 GCA_964481325.1 uncultured Saprospiraceae bacterium | reverse complement strand
TTGCCTATTTCTTTATTGCTTGCAGGGTGTGAATGATACTGATAGCATATACACCAGCAGTCTCTGTTCGCAAACGCTCCGTGCCTAGACCTGTATCCTGAAAACCATTCGCGAGGGCAGCTTGGATTTCATTTTCGTGAAAATCTCCCTCTGGCCCTATCATAATATGTACATCTGAAGCAGTTTGATATGTAGTAGCGAGATGCGGATTGGTATCATAGGCACAGTGGCAAATGTGTTGACTACCCGAGAAAGATTGCTGCAAGTATGTTTTTATAGGAGTCAATGCATGCAATGTAGGAAGATACGTCTTCTGGGATTGTTTTATGGCTGAAAGTATGATTTTTTGCAGTCGCTCTGGTTTAATGACTTTGCGTTCACTACGCTGGCACAAAAGAGGAGTGATAGAAGCGATTCCTAGCTCGCAAGCTTTTTCAATACACCATTCTAGACGACTTATGTTCTTTGTAGGAGCAATCGCCAGATGGATGCGAAATTCGGCGGGCGGTGTATGAAGCGTCTCTGTTATCTGGGCTTGGACATGTTGCTTACTGATTTGCTGAATGATGGCAGTATGCAGATTGCCCTTCCCATCAAACGCTTGAATCGTATCCCCCATTTGCTTCCGCAGTACTTTACCACAGTGTCTTGCTTCCTCATCATTGAGGTATATGAGCTTCCCTTCTATACGATCCGAATAAAACCAATGCATGATGCAAAAGTACACATTGCAAGCATTCTATGTGTTTGGGTATTGATATTTGGTCTTTATTTCTTACAATTTGAGTGAAAATTGCTGCCTCATTAACTAAAATAAAGGGCTTAAAGGCAAAAGAATATTACCTTTGCAAACGTTTTAGACACTGTAAAAAGGAATTAAGACATTTATAACAAAGCAAATTAAGTAAATGGGTATACTAATAGTGGTAGGGCAGTTGTTTCTAAGCCTCTCAATTTTAATAGTATTGCATGAATTTGGTCACTTTCTACCAGCCAAACTATTCGGAACTAGAGTAGAGAAATTTTACCTCTTTTTCGATCCTTGGTTTGAACTTTTCAAATTTAAAAAAGGAGAAACAGAATATGGAATTGGGTGGCTACCGCTAGGGGGCTATGTGAAGATTGCGGGCATGGTGGACGAGAGTATGGATATGGAACAAATGCAACAACCAGAACAACCTTGGGAGTTCAGATCTAAGCCTATTTGGCAAAGACTGATTATTATGGTCGGAGGTGTAGTCGTAAATTTTGTGCTTGGTTTCTTGATTTGGGGATTATTGTTGTTTTCTTATGGTAGTGAATATCTACCTGCAGAAAATGTAACCACTGGAATCTATGCAGATTCTCTAGGGCTGGAAATGGGTTTGATGCATGGAGACCATATTTTGAAAGTTGGAGACAGAAAATTTGATAAATTTAATGAAGGCATTCTTAGGCAAGAAATCTCTCTAAATAATGCGAAAACTATCCTTGTCAAAAGACTTGGAAGAGAAGTAACTGTTCCAGTAGACGATAAGTTTGTCAATATCTTAGTAGGGAACACTTATAGAAATTATAGACTTTTTCACGCCAATTATTTATGGAAAATATCCGAAGTAGCTAAAGAAACACCCGCGGCGAAAGCAGGTCTTAAGGTAGATGATGTGATTGTTGGAATCAATGGAGTGCCTCTGAATCATTTCACGGATGTGCCTAAAATGGTGGGTAAGAATAATGGAGCTGACCTACTCCTTCGCGTAGAGAGAGGTCAAGAAAAACTGAATATTCCTGTAGCGATGAATGGGAAAAGTGTTTTAGGTATTTATCCGTATGGACCAGGAGAGTTTTTCGAAACGACAGTCGAAACCTTTTCTTTTGGACAGTCTATGGTATTAGGCGTAACCAAAGGATTAGATTTTCTAAAAACGCAGTTAAAAGCATTTAGTCAGATTGGTAAAGGTAAGCTAAACCCAAATGAGACGATGGGTGGTTTTGCCTCATTTGCCAAACTTTTTCCATCGACTTGGGATTGGTACATATTCTGGCGCAATACGGCTATGATATCATTGATATTGGCATTCATGAATATACTTCCGATTCCTGCGCTGGATGGCGGACACGTGATGTTTTTGTTGTACGAAATGGTAACAGGACGCAAACCTAGCGATCAATTTTTGCAGTATTCAACAGTAGTTGGTTTTGTGCTTGTACTAGGCTTGTTGTTTTATGCCAACGGATTGGATGTACTAAGATGGTGGAGGGGAGAATAATGGAATATTTTAGTTTGTTTGACATACCCGTTTCTTTTCACCTTGATGAGGCCGCATTGAAAGCTTCCTTTATCAAGCTGAGTAGAGAATGCCACCCGGATCACTTTACACTTGCTTCTGAGGAGAAGCAAGAAGAGATGCTAGAGCGTAGCACTCAAATAAATAATGCCTATAAAGTGCTTAACAACTTTGACCAACGTCTTCATTATATCTTGACTCAAAAAGGCGTGTTAGAGGGAGAGGGGCAAGACAAATTACCTCAAGCTTTCTTAATGGACATGATGGATATCAATGAAACTATCATGGATTTGCAGTTCGACCCGGACCCGGCCAAGACTGCCCAAGCTAAAGAGCAAATTGCAGCTTTTGATGCAGAATTACAGAAAGGTATTGAGAGTGTATTACAATCTCCGGACGCAGTACATAAAGAGGAAGCACTATCCTCTGCTAGGGACTATTATCTAAAAAAGAAATACCTAAAACGTATCTACGAGAACCTAGATAAGGTTGGTAGAATGTAGTATTTTCTTTTCCCATTTCTTAGGGCTCGTATTCGATCATTTTTCGTACATTGTCTACTACTTGACAAGAGAACTGAGCATATGTTTCATGCACTTGTTCTTTTGTTTTGAAAAGACAAATCCGCACTAATACATGAATAATAAGATAAATAGAAATGTCGAAGCTGCTGCGAAGCGATTGAGAGAAGCAGCCCAGAAAGGTATTCCTTGTGAACCCATCAGAAACCTGATTGGAATGGATGATTTGGAAAAAGCTTATGCGGTCCAGGAGATAAATACCTCGCTAAGGATAGCTCAGGGTGCACGAGTAGTGGGGAGTAAAATAGGCTTGACTTCTAAAGCAGTACAAAAACAATTAGGCGTGGACCAACCTGATTTTGGGATGCTCTGGAATGATACAGAAATATTGAATGGTGGGGAGGTATCGATGAAGCACCTAATGCAACCTAAAGCCGAAGCAGAGATTGCCTTTGTCATAGGAAAAGATTTGGACAAAGATATTATCACTTCAGTAGATGTGCTATCTGCTATAGAATACGCTTTACCATCGATAGAGGTAGTTGGTAGCCGTATCGCCAATTGGGATATCAAGATAACTGATACGATTGCGGATAATGCCTCTGCTAGTCACTGGGTGGTTGGACACCGTCCTGTCAAGTTAGATCGTTTTGATCTTATCAACTGCAAAATGAAAATGGAAAATAATGGAGCGTTAGTATCTGAAGGAGTAGGGAAGGCATGTCTCGGATCTCCCATTAATGCTTTGTTATGGTTAGCACAAAAAATGAAATCATTGGGTAAGCCTATGCAAGCTGGAGATCTTATTTTATCAGGCGCAATAGGACCGATGGTGGCTGCGAAAGCAGGAGACAATTTCCATGTTACCATTGAAGGATTAGGAGAAGTAAGTGCAGCATTTGTAGAATAGTTTCTTACAAAAAGAACTAACCATCAAGAATAATATAAGCACCAAAAATGTCAAAAATAAAAATTGCTATTATCGGTCCTGGAAATATTGGGACAGATCTAATGATAAAAGTCATTCGACACTCTAAGCATTTAGAAATGTCTGTAATGGTAGGAATAGATCCAGCCTCAGATGGATTAGCTAGAGCCCAAAGAATGGGTTACGCCACTACCCATGAAGGAATCCAAGGCTTAATAAAAATGCCAGAATGGAAGGATATAAAAATAATCTTCGACGCTACCTCAGCTAAGGCACATCATTACAATTGGGGCTTTGTAGAAAAATATCCAGATAAGCGAATTATAGATTTAACACCTGCAGCGGTAGGGCCCTTTCTAGTGCCCCCCGTAAATTTTGACGAGACACATAATGTGAGAAATGTAAATATGGTCACCTGTGGTGGTCAAGCTACTATACCTATGGTAGCGGCGGTCAATAGAGTGGCCAAGGTGCATTATGGCGAAATAGTTGCTTCTATTTCGAGCAAGTCAGCAGGGCCTGGTACCAGAGCGAATATAGATGAGTTTACAGAGACAACTGCTCATGCTATTGAGAAAGTTGGGGGAGCGGACAAGGGAAAGGCAATCATTATCTTGAACCCCGCAGAGCCTCCAGTCATTATGCGCGATACTGTTTTTACTTTGAGTGAACAGGGAGATCAAGAGGCTATCAAAGAAAGTGTAAATCAGATGGTCGCAGAGGTGCAAAAATATGTTCCAGGTTATACACTGCATCAAGAGGTACAATTCGATGATATTCCTGCAGATAAACCCGTTTTCATCGAAGGACTTGGTAACAGGCATGGCTTGAAAACCACTATACTTTTGAAAGTAGAAGGTGCGGGACATTACTTACCTGCTTATGCAGGTAATTTAGATATCATGACTTCTGCAGCCTTATCTACTGCAGAAAAATTTGCAGAAAATAGCTTAAAAAAAGAAAATGCATAAACTCTATATACAAGACGTTACCCTACGTGATGGGATGCATCCTATACAACATCAGTACAGCAAGCAACAGATCAAAGATATCGCTATCGCTTTAGACAAGGCAAAAGTGGATGCTATAGAAGTAGCTCATGGAGATGGGATATCAGGAGGTAGTTTTAATTATGGATTTGGTGCGCACACAGATTGGGATTGGTTAGAAGGGGTGGCAGAGGTGTTGACACACGCCAAACTTACAACGCTTTTGATTCCAGGTATTGGTACAATTGAAGATTTAAAAAGAGCAAGAGATCTAGGAGTGACTTCCGTGCGCGTTGCCACACATTCTACAGAGGCTGATATATCTGCGCAACATATCGAAGCGGCGCGAAAAATGGATATGGATGTAGCTGGATTTTTGATGATGGCGCACATGAATGAGCCTAGTAATCTTGCTAAGCAGGCAAAGTTGATGGAAGACTATGGAGCGATGTGCGTGTATGTTACAGATTCTGCTGGAGCCCTTATGATGGATGGTGTACGAGATAGAATAAGGGCTTTCAAAGATATACTGAATCCTGAAACAGAAATTGGAATCCATTGTCATCACAATCTTTCTCTTGGGGTAGCGAACACCGTCGTTGCTATGAACGAAGGAGCAAATCGTCTAGATGCTTCTCTAGCAGGAATGGGAGCAGGAGCTGGCAACTGTCCTTTGGAAGTGCTCATCGCAGTGCTAAACAAAATGGGTGCAGAGACCAATTCAGATTTATTTCAGTTGATGGACATTGCGGATGACGTTATTCGACCACTTCAAGAACGCCCCGTACAAGTAGACCGCGAAACACTCTCCTTGGGCTATGCAGGCGTATACTCTAGTTTCTTGTTGCACTCAGAAAGAGCGGCCAAAAAGTATGGTCTAGATACAAGAGCGCTTCTCAATGAATTAGGTAAACGCAAAATGGTGGGAGGCCAAGAAGATATGATTATCGATGTAGCCCTAGACATGGCAAATGGAAAGTAATTCCTGATAAAGGATAAACTTCCAATTCTTCGTATAAATCATGAACATTTTAATATTAGCTTGTTTAACAATTAAAGAAAAATCAAATGAAAGGAATATTATTTGGACTCATTATAGCTATTGCTGGATTTGCTGTTTACGGTTCTTTTGGATTATCTATGAATGATTGGCAAACAGGAAATATTTGTCCAAAAATTATTGGCATCCCAGCTTGCTATATAGTTTTTGTTTGCTTTGTAGTAGCGCTCATTTCCCACTTGATACCAAACAAAAATTCTAAATGGGTTTATTTCTTTTTTGTAGGAATAGTTACTTTAATTGCCTCTACAGGTACCATTGGAGAATTGACAGGCTTGGCGGAATGCCCTAGAACATCTGGAGGTACACCGATGTGTTTTATATCCTTAGCGATTTGCCTTAGTTTATTGATTTCTAAAGTAGCCTTGCTAAAATTTAGCAGGGTACAATAATTCCATTTTTTTAATAAAAGAATAAAATGCCTATTCAATTCCATCAACTAAAGGTAGCAACAGTAAGATATGAAACGGATGCTGCTGTTCAGATCGGATTTAATATTCCGGAAACGCTCAAGGAAGAATTTCATTTTTCTCCGGGACAATATCTTACCATAAACTTAACCATCGATAATAAAAAAGTACGAAGAGCGTATTCTATTTGTTCTTCTACGCATGAGCCTATAATTAGTATTTTGATTAAGCGAGTAGAAGGTGGCTTGGTATCTAATTACCTAAATAACGAAGTAAAGATTGGAGATACTTTTGGAGTCTTACCACCCAATGGACATTTTAAATTGACCTTGGATACACAAGAGAAACACCAATATTATTTTTTTGGTGCAGGGAGTGGTATTACCCCGCTTATCTCTATGATAGCTTCGGTATTAGAGAGCGAGCCAAATTCTCATTGTCATCTTTTGTATTCTAGTAAAGATGAGGATAATATTATCTATAGAAAAAAATTGGAAAGACTTCATTTGGTTTATAAGGACAGATTTGACTTGGCCTTTATACTCAGCCGACCTAAGGAAGAGTGGGTTGGATTAGTGGGGCGTATAAATAAAGATAGAATTGCAGGTTTTCTTGCTAAAGAAAAAGAGAGTAATCATCCTGCTAGCGGATATTTTATTTGTGGGCCTGGTGCCATGATAGAATCAACGTATGACAGTCTAATTGATTTAAGTATTGATAAAGAGCTGATTCATAGAG
>CAYZUW010000234.1:0-6929 GCA_964481325.1 uncultured Saprospiraceae bacterium | reverse complement strand
CATTTGTAGGGTAAAATTATAGTATTAATAGAAGTAATATCACCATGGTTCGGCAATTAAATTTTAAATCGCTGATAACCAGAACATTACAACTATTTACTCAATCTCTACAATCGTTTGACAATCAGGCGCTTACGGACTGGTTGGTTTATGATTTTCTGAAAATTACCGAACCATTAATATCAAATAAGTGAAAAATTTAATCCTCTTTCTAACACTCGCTTTTTTTGTAAGCACGGATATGGAAGCCCAAAAAGGCTGGGAAGCAGGTGCCTGGTTAGGAGGTGCACACTATTTCGGTGATCTCAATACAGATAACGAAATTAATGACCTAGGCCCAGCTGGAGGAGCCTTTGGTAGATATAATTTCAATAACCGCTTAGCGCTCAAAATGGGACTCAGTGCAGGTCGGATTGGTGGAAGTGACACCAACTCTGAAAATACCTTTGAAATTCAAAGAAATCTAAATTTCAATTCTAACATAGTTGATGCAGCTGCTCAGTTTGAATTCAACTTTTTACCCTATGACCACGGGAGTAAGAAAAACTTTTTCTCGCCTTATCTTTTTGCAGGCTTCAATGTTTTTTACTACAACCCGACGACTGAACTAGATGGTGTAGAACACGAGCTCAGACCTTTAGGGACAGAAGGACAGTTTATTGCTGAGGAGTACACAACGGTCGATGCTGGTTTAGTGTACGGAGCAGGTCTAAAATTTTCTCTTAATTATCTCTGGAGTCTTGAGATAGAAGTAAGTTCTAGAAGGTTATTCACCGACTATCTAGATGATGTGAGTACTACTTACCCCGAGTTTGATGATCTTGAAAATCTAAGAGGCGAGATTGCAGTAGCTCTATCTGATAGATCAGGAGAAATACTCGAAATTCCTATCGGAGAGACAGGTCGTCAAAGAGGCAACAGTCAAAACAATGATTTTTACGCATTTATTGGAGTCAGTATAGTGTACTATTTTGGAGACATCGATTGTCCAGCTGTAACCTATTAAACTCATTTAATCAAGAAGCCATTTTATCGCTTCAACATTACCCTTTTCTTCATCATTGCGTATATTTAAGCGACAATGATTACACAAACCTCTTTCTCATTAGCTCCTAGATCACGCGGCTTTCATTTGATAACGGATGAGGTCATGCGTCATCTCGATACGCTCCCAGAGCGAGGTATCCTTCATTTATTCATTAAGCACACTTCGGCTGGTTTAAGCATCAATGAAAATGCAGACCCTTCTGTTAGAGTCGACTTTGAAACGGTTTTCAACAAGCTTAGTCCTGAAGATGATCCAGAGTTGACCCATACACATGAAGGCCCTGATGATATGCCTGCCCATATCAAAGCTGCATTAGTAGGTCATAGCGTTCAAATTCCGATTACGAACAATAGACTCAACTTAGGGACCTGGCAAGGTGTTTATCTCTGTGAATTCAGAAATCATGGTGGTAGTCGAAAGTTAGTAGCCACCATCACTTATTAAATAATGGATATAGTCTGCGAAGGATTTAAGTATGGATTGTTACTCACTATTATGGTGGGACCTATATTCTTTGCCATTATTCAGACAGGCGTAGAAGAGGGCTTTAAAGCTGGAGCGACGGTAGGCTTCGGTATCTGGTTTAGCGATCTTCTCTATATACTTTTTGTCTATTTCAGCGTAGCCTATGCTGCAGAATTATTACAAAATAGAACCTTTACTTTAACGACAGGTTTGATCGGTGCTGCTATTTTGGTCGCCATAGGGATAGGTGTATTTCTTAGTAAAGCACCTGCCTTCGAATATACACAACAAACCCAAAGACGCTCTACTTACTTCAACTTATTTACGCGGGGATTCTTAATCAATACCATCAACCCCTTTACCATATTCTTCTGGTTTAGCATCATGTCTACAATCGTAGTAAACAATACACTAAGTGGCTACCAGGCATTTTTATTCTTTGGTGCCATCATGGGCACTGTTATCACTACAGATTTGATCAAGGCTTTTCTAGCCAAAAAGATAAGCAAGAAACTCACGCCCGCTCATATCGCGATGACGCGTAAAATAACTGGAGTACTGCTAGTTTTATTTGGTATAGGGATATTGGTTAGGGTATTGGTATAAAAAAAAGGCCTACCGAAATTATACTCAACGGAAAGTAGTTTGGGACTTTTCTGCTATTTCTTTTGCCTGCTATCTACGTTGAAAATACTCCTTGATGCTAGGGCATCATGGCAGCCCACCCGCAAGCGGTTCTCTTCGTTGAAAAAATTCACAGAATCTTTTCTGCTTCGCACCACTTCGTTCATCCGCCTTGATAACAATCAAAATAAATTCGCATAAATTGTCCCAAACCAATTTCCATTGAGATTAATCGATAGGCCTCTCTATTTTTATTTAATAGATATTAATTGTCTTGCTTGGCAAATACCTTTTGTAATAAATCTGTAGTTCTAGATCCAACATTTGTTCTGATATCCAATTCTTTTTTCTCGACCATTTTAAACATGCCTTTCATAGCTTGCCTAGTAACATAGTCTTGAAGGTCTGGATTGGCCTTAGTCACAAAAGGAATCTTGTTGTAGGCATTTACTGCATTTGTCCAGTATTGCGTTGCATTTACTCTATCCAATGATTTTTTTACGGTAGGAGAAAA
This sequence comes from uncultured Saprospiraceae bacterium, assembly GCA_964481325.1. GTDB lineage: Bacteria > Bacteroidota > Bacteroidia > Chitinophagales > Saprospiraceae > JALZVN01. Next base: position 4,278 of record CAYZUW010000234.1, on the reverse strand, counting down.
TGCAGTATATAGTGGATCTGAAGTAGTACGTTGAAGGAAAGACGTTGCTGCATTTTTGTTCCCCAACAAAATATTTGTTGCATCTGAGAAACTCATCTGCTTGATGGCATTAACAAAAATAGGCTTAGCTGACTTTGCAGCATCTTCAGCAGCAGCATTGAGAAGACTTACCATTTTATCTTCAACTAAGTTAAAGCCTGGGATATTTTGGAGTTTGTCAGTTACTTGTCTCACCTCAGCAGGTAATAAAATCTTATATGGGCTATTCAAAAAGCCATTCACTTGAGAAAGCTTTTGAGCGCCATCTCCAACCCCTAATTCTAAGGCTTGCTTTAGTCCATTTCCAATATCCGCGTTAGAAAGTGTATCGGTAGCTAGAACCGTATCCACTGCTCTTTGCAGGGTTGCAGCATCGCATGCCATCAAAGATGCACACATTAGTAAAGCAAATAATTTCTTCATTTTTATGATTTTGTGTTAATATTAAAGAGAATGGCTTATTATTCCTAGTGACTATATTTTCACCACCCAATTCTCTTGCTCAGTATACAAACGCATATACTATGCCTAATGAACGTTATTGAAATCTTAATTCTCCAAATATACTTATATTAATGACTTAAGGTTCCAAAGTCCGATAAACAATCTGCACACAAACAATTTGCGTAGTTTTTTTTCAATTTGGCAGACACCGCTTCTGACAAGGTATACTCACTGCACCAACAAGTAGCACTATTCTGACATAAAAAGCGTCTTTTACACCGACTACATTCTTTCTCCATATTGCTTTGATATACTCACTTGAGAAAAATGCACTGCCCCACCTAAAGGTGGATTCAGTTTTTTCAACACAATGTTTACTCCTTGAATATTAGGATGGTCTTCGATTAGTTTGGCTTCAATTTTGGAAACCACGTGTTCTAAAAGTTTGACAGGAATCAACATTACTTCTTTGCAAATCGTATAAATATTCTCATAGTTAACGGTATCTGCTAGCTGGTCATTTTTACCCGCCTGAGAAAAATCTACTTCTACACTTACATCTAGTATAAAGTAAGCCCCCATTTTTCGCTCTTCCTCATAATACCCATGATGAGCATAAAACTTCATTCCAATCAAGGCAATCTTATTCATGAGCTTGTTTAAATTTTCTTAATTTTATCTGGATTGTTCTTTATAAAAGATTCCCAAGAGCCTCCTTTCATTCCCGCTAGTGGAGAACTCGCTTGGTAGTAATGACATACTGCCACTCCCAATGCATCGGTTTCGTCTAGCTTTTTGCCTTCCATAGATATTTTGAGAATACTTGACAACATAGTGCTCACCTGCTCTTTAGAGGCATTCCCATTGCCAGTGATAGATTGCTTTATTTTCTTGGGAGAATATTCTGTCACGTCAATATTGCAACTCATCGCAGCGGTAATAGCTGCTCCCTGGGCACGTCCTAGCTTAAGCATTGATTGCACATTCTTCCCATAATATGGAGCTTCTACTGCCATACATACAGGTTTGTAGGTTTGTATTTCGAAGTTGAGGTTTTTGAAAATACTGAGTAGTTTCTCGTGATGCCCCTCTATTTGGGTTAGATTAATGATTCCACTATCCAGGAGGCGCAATTCTTTTTTGTAGACTTCAATAATGCCATAGCCCGTAAACTTAGTACCAGGATCAACACCGAGTATTGTAAAGGCTTTATTATGTTTTGGTAATGGCTTCAAGCTATCTAATAATGTAGTTCACAAAAAAAAGTAGCCACCCAAACTTAGGCAGCTACTTTAGTATTGTTATTTATAAAAAGCAGCGATTAAGATACACCTGCTTCTTCTCTAATCTTATTTAAAGCAGACCCTGCTCTCACCCAATCAATCTGTGCCGCATTATAAGAATGGTTTACTTCAAAAGAATCACTTGTACCATCTGCATGATCAAGTTTTACGGTCAAAGTCTTACCTGGAGCCATTTCGCTAAAATTAGGTATAGATACGGTGTCATCTTGTCTCACTTTATCATAATCACCCTTATCTACAAAAGTAAGTGCAAGCATTCCTTGCTTCTTCAAATTTGTCTCGTGAATACGTGCGAAAGATTTTACAATTACTGCATTGACTCCTAGAAATCTAGGCTCCATCGCTGCATGCTCTCTAGAAGATCCCTCTCCTAGGTTCTCCTCACCAAATACAACCGTAGCGATTCCTTTAGACTGATAGAATCTGGCTGAATCTGGAACTCCCATATAAACTTTCTTCTCTATATTATATACATTGTTGGTCTCTTCATTATAGAAGTTAACTGCACCTGTATAACAGTTATCTGAGATATTTTCTAAGTGACCTCTATATTTCAACCATGGACCTGCCATAGAAATATGATCTGTCGTACACTTCCCTTTGGCTTTAATAAGTATTCTCATACCATTCATGCTATCTTGTGTGATAGGGACAAAAGGTGTCAACAACTGAAGCCTATCACTTGTTGGGGATACATTTACTACTACTCCACTACCGTCTTCGGCAGGTGCATTAAATCCAGCGTCTTCTACATCAAAACCGTTTGGTGGCAATTCGAAACCAGTTGGCTCATCCAACTTTACTTGCTCCCCTTTGTCATTCGTAAGCGTATCCGTAACAGGGTTAAAATCCAATCTACCTGCAATCGCAATCGCTGCTACCAATTCTGGAGAGGCTACAAAAGCGTGCGTATTTGGATTCCCATCTGCTCTCTTCGAGAAGTTTCTGTTGAAAGAGTGAATGATACTATTCTTTGGTGCATTGATAGGGTCATTGTATCTAGCCCATTGCCCGATACAAGGTCCGCATGCATTCGTAAATATCTTAGAACCCAACTTTTCGAAAACATCAATGATGCCATCTCTCTCCGCAGTAAACCTTACCTGCTCACTACCTGGGTTAATTCCTAATTCTGCTTTAGTCGTTAATCCTTTATCTAAGGCTTGTTGTGCGATAGAAGCTGCTCTAGAAAGATCTTCGTATGAGGAGTTTGTGCATGAACCTATCAAACCCCACTCCACGTCTAATGGCCAATCTTTTTCTGTAGCCTTTTTTGTCATGTCTCTACCTGCATTAGTAGATAAGTCCGGCGTAAATGGTCCGTTCAGTCTAGGCATTAGCTCTGAAAGATTGATTTCAATCACTTGATCAAAATACTTTTCTGGATTAGCATATACTTCAGGATCACCTGTTAAGTGCTCCTTTACTTTATTCGCAGCATCTGCTATATCCGCTCTTTCGGTAGCTCTTAAGTATCTATCCATCGAATCATCGTATCCGAAAGTAGAAGTAGTCGCTCCTATTTCCGCACCCATATTACAGATAGTACCTTTTCCAGTACAACTCATACTGATAGCACCTTCTCCAAAGTATTCTACGATAGCCCCTGTTCCACCTTTCACGGTAAGAATATCAGCTACTCTAAGGATTACATCTTTTGGTGCAGACCAACCAGAAAGTTTTCCAGTCAATTTCACACCTATTAGCTTAGGGTTTTTGAGTTCCCAAGCCATTCCAGCCATTACATCCACAGCATCTGCTCCTCCTACCCCGATAGCTACCATTCCTAAACCACCTGCGTTAACCGTATGACTATCTGTACCTATCATCATTCCTCCAGGGAAGGCATAATTTTCTAATACAACCTGGTGAATAATACCTGCACCTGGCTTCCAGAATCCAATACCATACTTATCAGAGACGGACTCTAAGAAGTTAAATACTTCATTACTGGTGTTCAATGCATGTTGCAAATCCGCATCCGCTCCAATCTTCGCCTGAATCAAGTGATCACAGTGAACAGTAGAAGGAACTGCTACTTTATCTTTACCAGCCATCATAAACTGAAGCAATGCCATTTGCGCTGTGGCATCTTGCATTGCAACTCTATCTGGTGCATAAAAAACATAGTCTTTTCCACGATTATACTTTTGAAGAGGAGATTCTTCATGCAAATGCGCATATAAAATCTTTTCCGCCAAGGTAAGTGGTCGGTCTAATGTTTTCTTTATCTTTTGAATTTTGTCTGATAAGCCCTCATAATGCGCTTTAATCATGTCAATATCGTATGCCATAAACGATTAATTTTTAAATTTAAAATTACTCCAAAAATACACTTTTTAGACAGTTATACAACCTATTAGTCCAGTCCGAAAATTCATGGAACCCTAAAATGTCTCTTTTGGCGATATTTCTCCTTTTTTCAATCCACTGATGCTCAGGCATCACTGAATTTCAAAAAGAAAAAATCTCATCCAAAATAGTCCATTTT